>QEUZ01000005.1 GCA_003577355.1 Chloroflexota bacterium
TGGTTTGCCGCAGTCCTGTTCACCGCCATGTCCGTTTGGGCGATGTGGATGGTCCTCCTGGTGCTGCTCATGGGCAGTGGCCACATTGCAGAGAACGTGCGCCTTTTGCGTGATTCGTCCTCCGGCGCGCTGCTGATTGTGAACGCTGACCGCATGCTGGCGGGGCTCAAGTTGCTCATCGGGCCGAGCAGCCTTGGCCTTGTGCTGCCAAGCCTGGTTGCAGGCCTCGTCGCGGTATTGCGTGCGGACGGCAAACGCCGCTTTGGACTGCAAGCACTGCTCGTCTTCCAGGTGCTCTGGTTCGCCTGGTTCGTGTTCGCGTCGATTGCCTGGCCGCGCTATGCCTTTCCGGCCTTGGCGCTGAACATGGTTTTCGCTGGCTGGTTGATCCTTTCGGCGTTTCGGTCCCTGCCAGACATCCTCGTCCGGCTACGCGTCACATCACCGCATGTCGTGCGCTTCGTCCAAGTTAGCACGGTCGCGCTTGTCACACTGGCAATCGTGGGATCGGCTGTCGTGCAACTGCGCCCAATCACCCAAAATCGCAACCACGATGCGCGACAGTTCGCCGCGTCTCTCGAACGCATCGTCCCGCCCGGAGCCGTCGTCGACGGCTGGGAACCCGAGATCGGCTTCCTCAGCAACGTTGCAATCCAGTATCCCCCGCTCGGCTCTCTGGATACCGCGGTGCGTGCTCGCTGGTTGGGCACAGCCGCCATGGAGGATCTGCGGGTGGAGCCAAAGGGGGAATTCCTGATGGTCGGTCCGTTTGGACGCTGGGTCGGCATTTACGACCAGGAGATTGCCTCAGGAGCCTACGAACGTGTTGAGCAGGTTGGGGCCTACGAACTGTGGGAGCACACAGGAAAGTGACGCGCGAAGCGATGGAGTGCGGGAACGTGGTACGAGTGGGGGTTGCCGGTGTTGGGATCATGGGAGAACGCCACGCGCGCGTCTTGAGCGAGTTGCCTGGCGTCGTTCTCAGCGGCATCTACGACACAGACCGGCGACGGGCGGAAGCAGTTGCCGCGGCATACGGTGGCACGCCCTATAGCGACTTAGAGCCGTTCCTTGCGTCGGCGAGCGCCATCAGCATCGCTGCTCCGACATTCGCGCACGCTGACCTCGCGCTCGCTGCGCTAGACCGTGGACTGCATATCCTAGTCGAGAAGCCAATCTGCGGCAGCGTTGCCGATGCACGCCGTGTCGTAAGCCGCTCGGCAGAGACGCCGGACCAGATCGTCATGGTCGGGCACATCGAACGCTTCAACCCCGCAGTGGCAGAGCTGCGCCGCCATCTGCGCGGCCGGAAGGCGCTCTCTGCAACATTGCGTCGCATGAGCCAGTGGACTGAGCGTTGCCTCGACACCGATGTCGTCCATGACCTGATGATCCACGATATTGACTTGCTGGTCGACCTGTTCGGTGACCGCGTGCAACTCGTCGATGCGGTCGGCTCGACGCTGCGCGGCAGCACGACCGACCATGCCATCGCGCAGTTCAATGTTGACGGCGGACCAACGGTCACGCTGATCGCATCGCGAGTGGCCGAGCGCAAGGCCCGCTCGATTGAGGTGCGCACCCCCGATGCCTGGATCTGCGCCGACCTGATCGGCCACTCGCTCTCGAAGTCGTACCTCTCGGTGCTCGACGCCAACGGCATTGCCTGGCCGCTGGAACATGAGACCTACGGAGGCAGCGAATTCTTTCCAGTCCCACGCGCCGAGCCGTTGCGGTTGGAGCTGGAACACTTCATCAATTGCGTACGCGGCGTTGAACGCCCGCTCGTGGACGCGCTCGGCGGGTTCCGGGCGCTTGCCTATGCGGCATCAATCTCCGACATCATCGAGCGGAAGAACAACAGCCCCAACCGGAGCGGCGCAGCCGTCTCGACGGCGGCGTTTTGACATGCTGAACGCCGGTTCGACACGTGAGGGAGACGCATGAAGCAGCGCATATCGATTGTTATGCCAGCCTGTAACGAGGAGGAAGCACTCCGTCTCCTGCCCGCGCGTCTCTTTCCGGTGTTGGAAGCGATGCAAGACGCCTATGAGCTCGAACTGGTGCTCGTTGACGACGGCAGCAGCGACGCGACGTTCGTGGAGATGGAGCGCCTGCGTGACAGCAGCCCGCCATTCCCGATCGTGCTCGGCGTCCATCCGGTCAACCGCGGACTCGGGGCAGCGCTACGTACTGGGAGCGACCTGGCAACTGGTCAGATCATCGTCTGGCTCGATGCCGACGGGACATACCCGTTCTCACTCGTCGAATCCCTGGTCGAGGCCGTAGAGCGTGGCGCTGATGTCGCTACTGCCTCGCCATATCACCCACAAGGTGGGGTCGAGGGGGTGCCTGCCTTCCGCCTCCTGTTCAGCCGGGGAGCCTCGACCCTCTACCGCATGTTGGTTGATTACAGAGTCAATACCTGGACAGCCATGGTGCGAGCTTGGCGTGCCGATGTCTTGCGCAGTGCAAGCACAGACGAAGATGGCTTCCTCTACGTCGCGATGACGCTGGTTGAAGCGCGCCGCCGTGGCGCGCGCATCGTGGAGGCGCCGGCAGTCCTCGCTCGTCGCCAGGTGGGAGTCTCCAAAGCGAAAGTCTGGCGCATCACCAAAGCCCACTTGCGCTACATGCGCGGTCTGGCGCGCCTTCGCCTAACCGGCAAATTCTGGCTGCGGGAGCAGCCTTCTGGTGCAGGAGCGCTCCAGCATGGCTAAGCAGCGCATCGTCAGCGTGCTCGGCACGCGACCGGAGATCATCAAGTGCTCGCCACTCCTGCCTGAATTCGACCGGCGCTACAACCATGTCCTGATCCACACTGGCCAGCACTACGATGACCGCATGGACGAGTGGTTCTTCCGCGACCTTGGGCTGCGCGCGCCGGACTTCAACCTGAACGTGGGATCAGGTAGCCACGGCGTGCAACTTGCGCGCATGTTGACCGGCATTGAGCCGATCCTCCAGGAGTTCGAGCCGGATATCGTCTTCGTCCAAGGGGACACGAATTCCACCCTCGCCGGGGCGATGGCTGCCGCCAAGCTCGGGATGCGGGTCGTGCACCTGGAGGCGGGGTGCCGGTCGTTCAACCGTGCGATGCCGGAAGAGATCAACCGCGTCATTGTCGACCACGTTGCCGCACTGTGTCTCGCCCCGGACGACGCAGCATGTGCTCACCTGGCGGCCGAAGGGATCGCTCCAGAGCTTGTGCGCATGGTGGGTTCCACCGGCGTTGACGCCTGCCTGCGTGTCGCGGGACGCGCCGACCAGGTGGCTGACAGCCCGGATGCAGACCTGCCAGAAGGCGGCTTCCTCGTCGCGACCATCCACCGCGCCGAGAACACCAACCCGGAGACGCTCGCTGGGCTCATTGCGGCATTAGCGGACCTGGCGCGCGATTGGCCAGTCATCTTCCCGGTGCATCCACGCACCGTGCGGGCGCTGGATGCGATCGGCCGCCGCCCGGGCATTCGCTATCTCGACCCGGTTGGCTATCCGCAGATGATCCGCATGGTTCGGCGCAGCCGCGCGCTGCTCACCGATTCTGGCGGCTTGCAGGAGGAATCGGCCGTGCTGGGCACGCCGACGTTCATATTGCGCAACGAAACCGAATGGAGCGCGTTTGTCGAAGCAGGCCAGCACCGCCTGGTTGGAACCGATCCACGCAGGATCACATCAACCGTCCGCGCGGTGCTTACCGGCGGGCCGGACGAAACCCGCATGCGCACGGCCACCGGCATGGAACGCGCCGGAGCGACACAGCGCGTGCTTGCAGCGTTGAACGAGGTTTTTGGAACTGGCGGAGAGGATATGACATGGAATCGTCCCGGGTCGGCATCGCGCGCGGGTTCCCCTGGCGACGCTTCGGCAGTCAGCGTACCCGTACACGCACACGAGAAAGCAGCTCACCAATGACAATGACTCTGACATGTATCCTGCTCAGCACATTACTCGGCGTTGGCGGCCAAATGCTGTTGAAACACGGCATGTCGATCATGGGCGCCCAGTCAATCTCCGCCTCTGGCATCGCTAGCGTCGCATTGCGGATCAGCACGTCCCCGTGGGTGATCCTCGGGTTAGCGGTGTACGCCACTGGCACATTCTTTTGGCTGGTCGCGCTTTCACGTGTTGAGCTATCGTTCGCCTATCCCTTCGCCAGCCTGAGCTATGTCCTGATCCTTGGTGCGTCGTGGATGTTCCTCGGCGAGGCCGTCACCCTGTTGCGACTGGCCGGGGTGCTCGCTATTTGCATTGGGGTGTTGATCGTTTCTATCAGCTGAACGATATGTTTCGGAGGGTCCCTGTGCGCACGGTCGTTGTTGGCGGAGGGCTGCTGGGCCTAAGCACCGCCTTTTATCTCGCTCGCGAAGGTCACCAGGTGACCGTGCTTGAAGCAGGTTCACGGCTCGGTGGCCTGGCCACCGATGTTGAGGTCGCCGGGGTTGCTGTCGATCGTTTCTATCACTGTATTCTCAACGCAGACGACCATTTGCTGGGGCTGATCGACATTGCTGGCCTCAGCGACCAGCTCCGCATGGTGCCAGTGAAGGCTGGGTTCCTGCGTGATGGCAAGGTCCATTCCATCTCGTCGCCGCTCGACATCCTGCGGTTCCCGCCACTCAACCCAATCGACCGCGCCCGGTTGGTCTGGTCGCTGCTCGCCTGCCGCAGGGTGAAGGACTGGCACGACCTTGAACAGGTTGATGTCGAAACGTGGCTGCGCGGGTTGAGCGGCGACAAGGTCTGGGAGACGGTCTGGAAGCCGCTGCTCTCAGCCAAGTTCGACGGGAACTTCACGCGGACCCCCGCAACGTACATTTGGTCGCGCACCGTGCGGATGACCGATACCCGCTCGGCTGGCGGAGCGAAGGAGCTGGCCGGGCACCTGGTCGGCGGCTACCGGGTACTTGCCGAACGCTTGGCGGAGATGATCCGTGACTTGGGTGGCGCTGTGCTTGTTGACCATCCAGTCGACCGGCTGGTGACGGAAGCCGGGCGCATCTCCGCCGTGACGAGCGCTGGCGCCACTTTTCTCTGCGATAGTGCCGTGCTCACGACGCCATTGCCGCTTGCGGCACAGTTGCTGGCAGAGCGCGACAGCCACGGCGTTGAGGAGGCATCACGCACCGAGGCGATTGCCGACTACACCCGTGCCGTTCGTGAGGTGCAGGGTTACCTTGGCGTGGTCTGCCTGCTGCTGATGTTGCGCCGGCCGCTGAGCCAGTACTACACCCTCTACCTTGCCGAGGAGCGCCTGCCATTTACCGCTGTCATCGAATCGACCAACCTCATCGACCCGAAGTACGTCGGCGGCCGCCACCTGGTCTACTTGCCGAAATACGTCGATCCTGACAGCGAGATTTTCGCCAAGAGCGATGACGAGATCCGCGACTGGTTCTTGCGTGAGCTGCGCACGTTGCACCCGGACTTGCTTGATGAGGAGATCGTCGCCGCGCCGGTCTTCCGCGCCCGCCACGTCGAGCCGCTCCACCCGCTCGGGAGCCTCGGCAGCATCCCACCAATGCAGACGCCAGTCGAAGGACTCTGGCTTGGCTCAACCAAACACTTCTATCCCCGCTTGAACAACGGCGACGCCGTCACCCGCCTCGGGGCGGAGCTCGCCGCAGCCGCCCACGCCTGGTCGCGCAATGCGGTGGCGATGGAGCGTGTGAGCGCGTAATCTGCAACTGGCACTCCTACCGCACCCCAGGGCTGTTGCAACGTCATCCACGGTCGTCATGCAACGAAGTTGCACCAGCGAAACATGCTCCGGTCATCCCGACCGGAGCATGACGGTTCTCACCGTCAGCGGAACCTCGATACTGCCGTCTTCGGACGACTTCGACACAGCCCTGGACCGCGCCCCTGGCGCTATTGCGCGCGAGGGGGCGGTCTGAATATGTTCGTTGCGCTGGGTGAACTGGCGAGCGCATCCGCCGCACGCGCGCCCTGCAGCTGTTGCGTGTCTCCGATTCACCAAATGAAAAGCCCCCAGGACGATGACATCGTCTGGGGGCACATGCGCGACAGCCAATCGCAATGGAAGCGCGTCTAGCTCGGCAGGAGCGTCGTCGCTTCTACGTGGGCGAGCGCTTCACGTACTGTCCGGGCAACGATGAACAGGTCTTCGTCACTGAGGGACGGGTGGACCGGGATAGAAAGCACCTCACGAGCCGCCTGCTCGGTTGCCGGCAGTGAGACATCGTAGCCCATGCGGCGGTAGAGCGGTTGCTGATGGATCGGCAACGGATAGTAGATTTCGCAACCGACGCCGTGCGCCTTGAGGAACTCGGCAACCTGGTCACGCCCGCGCGGGATGCGGATGGTGAATTGATGATAGACGTGGCGCGCCCCTGGCAGCACCGCCTGGAATGCGATCGGCAAGTCCCCCAGCAGCTCGCGCAATACGTTTGCATTGCGCACGCGCCGCGCCGTCCACGCTTCAAGATGGTTCAACTGTGTCGAGCCAATGCTGGCGTGCAGATCGGTCATGCGGAAGTTATAGCCGAGCGTTTCGTGCAGATAACGCTGCGGCATGCCGTGTGAGCGACCAAGCCGCGCCAACCGGTCGATCTCTGGGTCAGCAGTCGTGATGATGCCCCCCTCACCGGAGGTGACGTTCTTCGTTGGGTAGAACGAGAAACAGCCGGTGCCGAAGCTGCCGACCGTCTGCCCCTGGAACGTCGCCGCGTGCGCCTGGCACGCGTCTTCGATCAGCACCAGGTCGTGCTGCCGGCAGATATCGGTGATCCGGTCGAGCGCCGCCGGGTTGCCATAGAGATGCACCGCGACAATCGCCCGCGTACGCTCGGTGATCTTGCGTTCGATATCCTGCGGGTCGATGTTGAGCGTCGCCAAGTCGATGTCGGCGAAAACCGGGGTCGCGCCGACATACAAGGCGCAGTTGGCGCTGGCGATAAACGAAAACGCCGTTGTAATGACCTCGTCGCCGGGGCCGATGCCGTGGGTGAGCAGCGCGAGATGCAGTGCTGTCGTCCCAGAGCTCGTCGCGATCGCGTATGGGACCTGTGTTATCGCAGCAAACTGCTCCTCGAACGCCGCGACGGCACGCCCCTGGGCCAATTGCCCCGAGCGCATCGCCGCAACAACGGCGGCGCACTCTTCATCCCCGATCATCGGCCGGGCCATCGGGATCACGAGCGCACCCCCTCGAGGGTTTCGCCGCAATTGAAGCAGGGCAGGTCTTTGGTCAGCGGCCGGCCACAACGGCAGACCCAACCTGCCAGAAATGCCGGACTCCCGATCATCAAGGCGTGTGCCGGGACATCGTGGGTGACAACCGAGCCAGCGCCGATCATCGCGAATGCCCCGATGCGGATACCGGTGACGATCACCGCACCAGCGCCGATGGATGCGCCGGTCCCGACCTCGATCGTGCCGGGTTCCCAGTCGTTTGCGCGTTTCAGCTCGCCATCGGGAGTAATTGCCCGTGGGTAGCGGTCATTCGTGAGGATCGCCGACGGGCCAATGAACACGCCGTCGCCGAGGGTCGTTCCGCTATAGACGAGTGCATAGTTCTGGATCTTGCAGTTACGGCCTACCGACACCCCTGCGTCGATGTAGGCTCCCTTCCCGATGATGCAGTTCTCACCGAGCACCGCACCTTCACGAATCTGTGCCTGGTGCCACACTTGCACGCCAGGAGCGAGCTCAGCCGTCTCCGCCACTTCGGCGGTGGCGTGCACACGCACCGTCCGTTCCAGGCGGAGATTGCGCGGTGCTACTGTTGCCATAGGAATTACTCCAAACAATAGGGCCTACGCCAATATCCACACTCTAGCCAACCCGCTGCGCGAAACCAGTGACGTACACCAACGTGCCGCTGACAAATCAGCCAGACGTTCGTGGCCATGCCGATGCTGGTAGGTGATCAGGCCGCAACCAGGCGCACCGGCGCGACCCCAGGCTGTGACAGGCGGTAGGCATCCTCATACGCGGCCATGACGCCGCGGGCGGTCGCGTCCCAGGTGAACCGCGCCGACCAGGCAAGCCCAGCCCGGCGCATGGTCTGGGCTCGTTCTGGGTCGCTCAATACCCGTCCTAGCGCCATAGTCAGCCCACGCATGTCGTCGGCCGCAACGACGATCCCGGCTGGTCCCGCCACTTCCGGCAGCGAACCACGTTCCGACGTGATCACCGGCGCGCCACAGGCCATTGCCTCCAACACCGGCAACCCAAACCCCTCGTACCATGACGGGAACACGAAGACATCGGCGAGGTTGAACAGCCGTACCAGGTCATCTGAGGACGGTTGCAAGAGCAGCAGGCTCTCGCCATCGGCTGCTGATGTGACGACAGCGCTCTCCGGCTGCCGGCGCGAAAAGAAGACGAGGCTCGTTTCAGAACGCAGCTCATCCGGCAACGCGCGGTAGGCAGCGAGTACGGCCAACGGATTCTTGATGGCGTCGGCGGCAATCACCCGTTTCCGCACCCCAAGACTCTGGCCGAACGCGGCAGTCTCGTCATCCGCCAGGCGCCTGAAGCGCGCTTCAGGCGCCGAATAGACCACCCGCACCCGCTCCGGCGCCAGAGCAGTGTGTCGCAATATTTCTCGTCTGGCGTGCTCGCTCACCGTCAGGACGAGCGGGTCGCCAACGAGCGACCGGCGCGTCTGTGCGTGCAGATAGCTCATCGTCGCGATCGTGCGCAGGTCTTTCTTGTGGCCGCGAATGATCTCCGTCAGGGGAAGGACATTGATCGCATCGTGCAGGGTGATGACGCGCGGCAGCCAGGCCGGCGCGAGGCCAACGTTGGCTGGGAAGTGCGCGACATCCGCTCCCGCGCGTACCATCGCCGTCCCGATCAGCCGGTCGTTGCGGACGCTACTGAAGCCGCTCTGCCACGGAAGCAACCGCAGTTCGGCATTCGCCGGCAGGTTGCTCAGCTCGAAGGGACGCTTGCGATCGGCCCAAAGCACGTAGTGGTTCGTTGTGTCTACGGCGAGGAGGTTGCGGAGGACGTTGGCGGTGTAGGTATGCACCCCTCCGACAAGACCATGTGACAAGTAACGGGCGTCGAACGCAATGCGCATTGTTGGACTGCCTCCAGCGACGTTCCTGCGGTTGCAGAATGCAGCGAGCGTCTGCGGCTCGCTCAACGAGAGTATGGCGCTGGTAGGCGGCTACGACGTGCGCATGCGTGCCTGCGCGGGGCTGACAGATCCGTCAGTCGGCCGTCGTCTGTTTGACGCAGGAGAGAGTTGCGGCGACTGCGACCGCCTTTTCTGTATCGTCCCGGTTGGCCAGCTCACCGAAACAGGCGGTGAAGTGTTGGCGGTGCGATTCAAGCTCTGCCAACGTCTGCTCGCTCGCGTGGTCGAAGATTGTGTCAAGCATGCAACGCCGGAACCGTTCTCCGGCCTCCACCGGACCAATCTCGCGGATCTGTGCGACTGCCCCCTGAAACGGCTCGAGCGCCGCGCTGATGCAGAAACCGACGGCCTGGTCCTGGGTGCGCATTTGGTCAGCTACCCAACCTGGCGGGCCAGCGTGGTCGACGTGGGCATACACGTCCTGCCCCTCAGCTGTGTGCGCCTCGGCCTGATGACTGCGCTCGCCTGGGTTGAGCAGCAGTAGCCCACTCCAGGCGCCGAGCATCACGACAATGATGACCAGCGCCACGATGTTGGCAGGCGTCCGTCTGATCCTCCAGGGCATCTGTGTCTCGCATCCCGCGCGTATTCGTACGAACGATCTAGCAGAAAGCATAAACAAGGGGAGGACACAATGGTCCTCCCCCATTCGTCGGAGTCTAGTTCGGGGCGTGGACGTTATCGTCCGGGTCGTTATCGCGGTTTGAGCCAAATGCAGTCGAGTTCACCTGGAGGCGAGAGTCCATCGCTGCAACGTACTGCATAAACGCGCCCGGCGTATTCGACGGCACCAGCTTGCCGAAGGCATCGGTGTAGAAGATTGGGCTGTTACCCTGGTTATCCAGCCAGACCTGGTTGAGGTACGCCTCACGCTTGACACCCTTGAACCAGGCTCCGGCGCCAGCCGGGTCAGCGCCAGTCCCAGCCTGGGTGTCCGAGCGACCCAACGTGCAGGCGCCATTCTGCACCAGGCAGAAGCGGTTCGGATCGAAGACCGCGAAGTGCGGGTCGAGGTAGGCACGCCAGTTCCCTTGCGCATCGCTCCCGACGTAGAGTGCAGTAATCCAGTCCTCGTACGGAATATTCGGCGCGGTGAAACAGCGTTGCGAAGGAATGACGCGCGCGCCTGGGCCATTGAACTGCTTCTGGATGATATCCATGTTCGGGTCGTTGGCGCCGCAACCGACGCGCAGCTCGCCGAAGACCGCCATCATCTGGACGTGGACCTCGCGGCCGTCGTTCGGGTTCTTGTAGTGGAAGTGCACTTCGTGGCGCGCTTCAGTGAAGGCGTTGTTGTTGCTCGTGCCCTGGTGGACCATCATCAGCAGTTGCGCGCCGTTGTGCGATGGAGCGTTGTAGGGCGACTGCACGTTATCCCAGCGGAAGATCTTGTAGCCGGGGTGGGCTTCGAGGTGGCCGATGCCAGCGCCGACATAGCCAAACGGCACGTTCCAGGTACCGAGCGCGCCAGCGCCGTTCGGGTTGTCGCCATGTTCGTGGCCGAAGAAACACCCGAACTCGGGGTCGGTCGTCGGGTGCCAGGTTGGGTACCACTTGCCATCGTTCGCCTGCACCGCGTAGCGGTCGTGTACCCACACCGGGCAGGGTTGACCGGCGACGGGCGTCGGCATGCCTGCTGGCTGCGTCCACGAAGGCTTGGAGTCCCACGGGATATTCACACCGTACCCTGTTGCTGGGGCCGATGTCGTTGGCGTGTTTGTGGCGGTCGGCGGAACCGGGGTGTTGGTTGCGGTCGCAGTCGGCGGCACGGGCGTGTTCGTCAGCGTGGAAGTCGCAGTTGGGTTGGGCTGCGCTGCCGTGAGCTCGTAGGTGATCGTGAGTCGCGGAGCATTCGCAGTACCACTATCAACGGTACGGAAATTCTGACGCGCCCACGCCGGTTGCGCCGGACCGCTGGCGAGCAGGACGATACTGTTGCCTGATACCCAGTCCGGGCGGTTCACCACTTCCTGCAGAGACGCAACGAGTGCGGAACCGCTCACCATGACATACCGTTGACCGTTCAGGCGCCGGATATTGTCGTCCTGGGTGAAGCGCGCACTGGTCATCACGCGGGACGCTGGATGTGCGGACGATGAGAAAGTTGGTGCATTGCCAACCGCCTGGAACCCATATGTCGTCACCATGCGGCTGTACTGCGTCGTCGCCTTCACCAGCGAGAACTCGACAGAGATGATCTTGGCGCCCTGGGGGATCGTTATCCCAGTGAAGCGGTAACCAGAAACGTTGGCACGCGAGCCGTTTCCTGCGCCGACAAGCGCGACCTGCTCATTCCCGGAGTACGCGTTAGCGTCGGAGTAGCGCGCATCGTCCGACGATGCCGCGACACTTCTGGTGAGGCTCACCGGTGCTGCAGAGGTGTTCTGGGTCCAACTGGCGATGCCGAGCAGGCCGGAAAACAGCGCCACCGCCAAGACAACGCGCAGCGTCGTCTCTCCCGGCATCGCACGGCGCATCCAATGAGACATACATACCCTCCCAAAGCTTCGACAAGAGCTCGACTGGCGCACACACGGCGCGATCCCACAGTCGATAGTCCCACGCGAACTGATCGATGGCACTCACCAAACGGTTCCGTCCAACTCCTGGAGCGTTAGCCGGAAATGGCCAGTTGCGATCAGGACCAATGGTTCAGGTGCCCGCTTGTCATCCTGCGCCTGCGCGAGAGATGTCACTAGCGTGCTTACCAGTGGTCACCGGCAGCCGGGGCCGGGAAGGACAGATACACGACATTCGCAATGCAAATGCAGCGTGCATTCGCATCGAGCATACGAACGCGGTCAAGGTGGACTTATCGCGTACGAACGCATCCAAGAAACGACGTCGTCTGCACCGGTCTCACCACCCGGCGACCTGCGTTGACACGGCAGCACCTGCCGCGATATGCTGACCACTGGTCATTAATCCATCGGAGTAGAGCAGCGAAAGCGCGAACGTGTCAGCAAAGAGTGACGAAACCCGCAGGGCCATCCTCGATGCGGCACGCGAGGTGTTTGCCGATGAGGGTTTTGAACAGGCGTCGATGCGCAAGGTCGCCCAACGTGCCGGCATCACCCACGGCACGATCTACTTGCACTTCCGTGATAAGGACGATTTGTTCTATCAGGTCAGCGAGGAACAGTTTCGCGTCCTGCTCGATCGACTGCGTGGTTTGCCGCGCACTCTTGACCCGCTCAGTCGCACGGTCAACGCATTACGCACGGTGATCGACTACGGACTGGACTTTCCAAACCACTATGCCTTGCTCTATGCCATGCCAGCGGCATGGCGCTCTGGGCGCGTTACCCGCCGCTTCGGCCCGATGGCCGATGAGGTGTATGCCTACCTGAGTGATGCGATCGTGCGTTCATCGGAGAAAGGGTTGCTGCGCGTCACTGACCCGGAAATCGACACGTTCATGCTCCTCTCGGCGATCCATGGGGTCGTCGAGTTCCACCGCGCCGGGATTGCAACCCGCGAGGAGTCGCACATCTGTGCCGAGCGCATGCTCCAGGTGCTGATCGATGGGCTGTCGAAGGCAGCGGCCGACGCGTGAGCGCGCTACGCCGCTGGCTCGGGTTTGCCCCGCCCAGCGACACGTCGGAAGATGCGGTGGTACGCCGGCGGGTTGTCACCCTGGCCTGGCCAGTCGTCATCGAGGGACTGTTGCAGACCGCGATCGGCGTCGTCGATACCTTCTTCGTCGCGAAGGTGAGTGAAGAAGCGCTGGCTGGCGTCGGCACTGCCCTGCAGCTCGTGTTCATCATGATCGTCGTCATGTCGGCCGTCTCCATCGGCGCGTCCGTCCTCGTGGCACAGGCCGTTGGAGCTGGGGAGAACGATCGGGCGCGTGGTCTCGCTAAGCAGTCGCTCACCCTGGGCGCGCTCGTCACCATCCCGATGAGTGTGCTCGGCGTCGCTTTCGCCCGGCCAGCGATCGACCTCTTCGGCGTGGAACCTGCCGTGGCGGAAATCGGCGCGAGCTACTGGCGCATTACGTCCCTGCTGGCGTTCGGGATGACTGGCATGTATGTCGCCAGCGCCGTCCTGCGAGGAGCTGGCAACACGAAGATTTCGATGCAATCGGCAATCCTAGCGAACATCATCAATGCCGTCGCAGCGTGGTTGCTCATCTTCGGCAACCTCGGCTTCCCGGAGCTGGGCGCCGATGGGAGCGCCTGGGCAGCAGCATCGGGACGCATTGCCGCATTCGGCGTAATGCTCGTTGTCCTGTTCCGCCCCGCCACGATCATTTCAGTGCGTGGCTGGTTCGGATGGCGACCGCGACTGGCGACCGTCCGGCGGGTACTGCGTATTGGCGCTCCGGCTGCGACGGAGGAATTGGCATTCTCACTCTCGCTTGCCGTGCTGACGGTGCTCGTCGCCATGCTCGGGACGCAGGCGCTTGCCGCGCAACGCATCGCCTTCAATGCGCTCTCCCTGGCATTCTTGCCCGGCTTCGGCGTTGCGCTGGCGGCATCTGCCCTCGTTGGACAGAGTGTTGGCGCCCGCGACCCACGTTTTGGTCGCCTGGCCACCAACGCCGCTGGGCAGTACGCCACCGTCTGGATGAGCCTGATCGGGGTGATCTACTTTTTGGCGGCCACGCCAATCATGCGCGCCTTCTCCGATGACCCCGCCGTGATCGCGACCGGCGCTGCCGCGCTTCGCGCGCTGGCCGTTTCGCAGCCGATCTGGGCGATCACGATGGTCTGGGCCGGCGCCTTACGCGGCACTGGCAACGCAACCTTCCCGTTGGTCGTCAACGCAATCTGGAGCTGGAGCGTGATCCCCATCTGCTGGGTGATGATCACCCTGCTCGATTACGGGCTGGGCGGGGTGTGGCTCGTCTACGCTATCACCGGCATCGCCCCGGTCATCGTCTTTCGTGCCCGTATCAACCGTGACCGGCACCTCGGCGCCGCAGCCGCCGACCTGGCGACCAGATCTCCCGCCGCCAACCCGGGGCCGGCGGACTGATCAGGCGAGCACCCTGCGAGAGCCGCGGAGCCGATCTGTGCCACGCATGCGCGCGATGGGTGCAACTCACGCGAACCTCTGCGTTCACATGCGGGCGACTTATGGCGCTGGATAGCCAGTTAGCTCGACATAGCCGTAGCCGCCAATTGGATCGCGGCCAGACATACCGGCAATCGTAATCTCACCCTCCCAGTAGATGACGCCGGTCGTCGCCCGCGTATCGAGCTCCTGGTCCTCCATCGTCGGCGTCAGCGCCAGCCGCCAGCCACGCGAGGGGATATCCAACGTCCAGCCCAGAGGATAGGTGATGCCGCTGTGTGGGCTTGTCCATGTTCCCGTTGCCGTGAGCGTGAAATCGTCCGCGTCGAGCTCGGTAGGCACTCCTTGGGGATCGATCACCGTGCCGTACGATGCAACCACGTTCTGGCTGCTATCCCGTATGAAATAGACCATCACGTCGCTGCCGTCGTTGAGTTGCAGCGAGAACCAGTCCCAGCCACCTTCGCCTACTGGGATGAAATTGCCCCACTGGTGGTCCATCCAGGCTTCGCCGCTGACCTCCACCTGCTGGCCGGCGACAGTGAACACACCGCTGAGGTCCATGCGGGTGCGCGAGTAATAGTAGGAACCACCCAGCTCGCCCAATGAGAGGTAGCCGGACCCACCGTGCAACACCGGCGGTTTCTGCGCCTGCAACTGCAGGTCGATGGCGTAATCGCGCATCGAAGCCCTGAGGTAATCGGAGCCATCGCGCCCTCCCATCGCCCAGTCATCAACGACCAGTGCAAAGCCTGCGGCCGTGGAGCCTGGTGGAGCCAGCGCCACGCGCTGGTCGTACACGAAGGTGTTCCGGCTACCATCGGTGATGGCGAAGTGGGCGACATACGCCGAGGGGAAGCCAGCACGGTTGGCGAGAAAGACGACAAACTCAAACCCGTAGCGTGTTCCATCAGGGGTGAACATGTGCCCGGTGTAGTACCACCACTCGGTCAGCATGTCATGTGGAGCTTCGTCCTGGGGGAAGCGGATCGGTTCAACCGGCGCCGTCGGTGTCAACAACGCTGCTGCTGCGCGCGTTGGGGTCGGACCCGCTGGCGTCGCGACGCTCGACGGAGAACCGCCACAGGCAATGAGCGCAAGCGCCAGGAACAGGAGCAGCAGAACGGTTTTCAATGGTCGAGTTCACTCTCCGGTAAGCGGCGTGCCAGCGAGGCGGGGAGCCACCAGTTCGCTGCTCCGAGCAGCCGCATTGTCGCGGGGGCCAATAACGCTCGAACCACCGTTGCGTCGAGCAGCACGGCGATTGCAATGCCTAGCCCAAGCGCTTTGACCAGCACGATCTCGGCACTGACAAACGAGGCGGTGACAACAACCACAATCAACGCCGCCCCGGTAATAATCCTCCCGCTGCGCTGGAGTCCCAGCGCGACGCTCGTTGTGTTGTCGCGCGTTTCCAGCCACGACTCACGCACGCGCGAAAGCAGGAACACCTCGTAGTCCATCGACAACCCGAAGAGGATGCAGAACATCAGGATCGGCAGCGACGCCTCGACGAAGCCCAGCGGCTGAAAGCCCAAGACGCTGGAGAAGTGGCCTTCCTGAAAGATAAACACCAGCGCGCCGTAGCTTGCGACAATGCTCAACGCGTTCATGACGATCGCCTTGAACGGCAGCAACAGGGAGCGGAACAGGAAGAGCAACACGAGGTAGGTTGTCGCAACGATTACCAGGGCAACCCGCGGGAACTCGGCGTACATCTCGTTCACAACATCGACGATCTCGGCCGTGCCGCCGTCGACGAGCATCGTGTAGTCCCCCGCTGGCGGATGAGCGCGAATATCCGCGAGCAACGCCTTTGTCTCGTCGCTGCCGGATAGGCCACGTGGGAACACCAGCACCATCGTGGTGTGGGGGCCGGCAAACTCGCGGTAGGCGCGCCGGAAGAATGGATCGACAATCTCCTGCGGCCGGTCGTAGACGAGCTGGTACTGCGCGAGACTGAACCTGGGATCAATCGTTACGAGACTGTCGATACGCATGACCCGCTCGTCGGCCGCCAGAGCACGGGTGAAATCCCACAGCGCCGCCAAGTTTTCGCGGCTCGTCGCGTTGCTGTTGCTACGCAGGGCGATCACGATCGGCGAGATCTCGCCGTCGCCAAATTCACGCCGTAATGTCTCGAAACCTTGGCGCGAGTCGACGCGCTGGGGGAGGATCGTCGCATCGGGCGACGAGAGGTTGACGTTGAGAAACGGCGCGCCGAGCAGCAACAGGAACGCCGTGACCGGCAGCAGCACGAACCACGGATGGCGCATGACGCCAGTCGAAAGGCGCACCCAGAACGTTCCGCCCGCACCGGAATCGCGACGGATGATCCGTCCTCGTTCGATGCGGGTACCGACGATGCCCAGCACCGCCGGCAGCAGCGTCAACGCCCCAACAATGGCGACAATCACGACGAGGGCGCCGGCGATACCGACCGAGCGCAGGAACATAAAGTCGAAGAGCGTCAGGCCGGCAAGCCCGATCACGACCGTCAGCCCGGAGAAGAAGACGGCGCGACCGGCAGTGGCGGTGGTACGCACGACGGCATCTTCTACTCCGCGCTGGCGCAGCTCCTCGCGGAAACGGCTCGTCATAAACAGGGAGTAGTCGATCGCAAGGCCCAGCCCAAGCATCGTCGCCAAGTTGAGCACGAAGATCGACATGTCCACCTGCCCAGCGACGAGGTAGACCAGGCCGAGCACGACCGCAACACTCATGCCGCCAACGATCAGCGGGACCAGCGCCCCCACGACCGTGCCGAACACCAGCACCAACGCCACCAGCGCGATCGGGATCGCAATGGCTTCAGCACGGCGTAAATCCTGTTCCGATATGCGCTCGACATCCTCATAGAATGCCGGCGCCCCGGCAAGCGTCGTCTTAAGCCCGGCATCGGTCAGCCGCTCGCGGATTGCCGGCATCAGACGCTGCGACTGTTCCGGCGCGAGGCTGAGCCGCACCAGGGAGTAGGCTATGTGACCATCGTCAGAAATCTGCCGCGTGTTGTCCTGAAAGCGCGCAATCTCGCGTACTTCTGGCAGGGTCAACAGCCCGGCAAGGGTTGCATCGGCACGTCGGGAAAACTCAGGGTCGCTGGCGACGAGCTCGTCCGACTGGAAGATGACGACGAGGACGGACGATGAATAACCCGGGATGCCCGTTTCCAACGCCTGCCGTGCGCGTGCCGCCTCGATGTTCGGATTGCTGAACCCGCCAACAGCCAGTTGCCCCGGCAGCCGCGGGATGAACGGCGCGCTTACCAGCAAGCACAAGCACCACACTGCGACGACGCTGTAGCGCCGCCGGTAGGCAACGGCTCCGATTCGAGAAAACACCGTCACCGAACGCGTAAAAGGTAGGGTGACACTAGCGCGGCTCGTCTGGAACGAAAACGCGACTCAGCACCGGACTAACGAACTCTGTAGCAACACAATCCATGTAGACCTCATCGTAGCGACGCCCAGCCATTGGATCTGCCTGTCGCCGGCGACCTATCTCCCGAAAGCCGGCCTTTTCGTATGCGCGGCGCCCAGCCAGGTTGTATTCCGACACGCTCAACATCACATTGTGCAGCCCCAGCGCGGTGAATGCGTAGTCAAGCATCAATCGCACCGTCTCGGTCCCATACCCCTTGCCGCGGGCCGATGCCTCACCAATCAACATCCCGAAGCGGGCAGTACCAAGCCGATAGTCAATCTCGTACAAGTCAGTCGTGCCGATCGGCTGCCAGCCGTCAACGGCGTAGATCGTGAACCAGTGGGCATCAGTTGCGGTCGCGTTCTCTTCGAACCAGGCAGCTCGCGCTTCCAGCGTGATCGGGGCCGGCAGGTCGCCGAAGGTGCGCTGGACATAAAAGTCGTTGCGCCAGCGCTGGTACAGCGGGACCAGGTCGCGACGCAATGGCCCTAACGCGACCCGATCCCCGACAACGTTCACGATCGGTTGCTCACTCATCCCGACTCACTCCACGCACGCAAACGTCCAACCGCCAAAGTATGCGCTGGCACGCAAGCGGGCAACGACTCAGACTACGGCGAGCACGCTGCGGTGATTGCGCTGGGTCGCAACTGGGCGTAGTCTCGCGTCGATACAGGCAACGAAAGGAGTAGGCATGTCGGTACCGGCGGAACAGGAACACGACCATAAGCAACGCGTCCGCGCGCAATTCGGTGCGCACGCTCAGGGCTACGTCGAGTCGGTGCGCCACCGCACTGGGCCGGACTTGCAGCGACTCGTGGAACTGGCCGAGCCAACACCACAGAGCATCGCACTCGACATCGCCACCGGTGGCGGTCACACTGCGCTCGCCCTTTCCTCAGCCGTCGGCAGCGTTGTCGCGAGTGACCTGACCCCAGAGATGTTGAACGCAGCCGAGACGTTCATCCGCGGTCAAGGGGTCGAGAACGTCACGTTTGAGATCGCCGAAGCCGAGCAGCTCCCATTTGCGGATGCGTCGTTCGACATCGTGTCCTGTCGGATCGCACCGCACCACTTCGTCGATCCCCGCGCCTACGTGCGGGAGGTCGCGCGCGTGCTGCGACCAGGCGGCCGGTTCGTCATGATGGATTCCACTCCCGTTGGCGATGGTGAACTGGACGAGTTCATCAACCGAGTCGAACACTGGCGAGACCCGACCCACGTGCGCAGCTACACCGAGGCCGAATGGCGGAGCTGGATGGAAGCAGCCGGTTTGACCGTCGATCATTGGGAAGCAAACCACCGCGTCTTCGAGTTCCGCGATTGGGCGGCGCGGGCTGGGATGGACCCGCAGGAACGCGACCGACTGGAGCAGTACATGCTGAACGCGCCGGAGCGGGTACGCTCCGCATATGAGATCACCTACAACCAAGACGGGAGCATCAGCACCTTTCTCGACAACAAGTTCATTCTGCGCGCGCGCAAACCAGGGAAGGCGTCGTAGCCATGGGTGACACAATCAACACCGGCCGCCCACGCGCGCGCGACATTGGCCTGCACATCGGCCACCTGCCGACCGGGCCGCTCAACGCGATCACCGACGTTGCCGGGGTCCTCGTAGGACACACGACCATCATTCGCGGCGAAGGAGCGCTACAGCCCGGCATCGGCCCGGTGCGCACTGGCGTCACCGTCATCCTTCCTCACGCCGGAAACGTCTTTCGCGACAAAGTTCCGGCGGCAATCCATGTCGTCAACGGGTTCGGCAAGTGCATGGGGCAAGAGCAAGTCGAAGAGCTCGGCAACATCGAGGGGCCGATCGCGCTAACCGGCACGTTGAACGTCGGCCTGGTGACCGATGCACTAGTCGCCTGGAGTATCGAACAGAACCCGGACATCGGCATTCGCACATCGACGATGAACCCTGTCGTCGGCGAAACATCCGATGCCTGGCTGAACGATATGCACGGACGCCACGTCCGGCAGGAGCACGTGTTCGCCGCCCTCGACGCCGCAAGCAGCGGCCCGGTAGACGAAGGGGCCATCGGAGCTGGGACAGGGATGATGGCCTTCGGCTACAAGGGCGGCATCGGGACGGCATCGCGGGTTACGCAGCCGGACTTGGGCGGTTGGACGGTCGGCGTATTAGTGCAAGCGAACTTCGGGCGCAGGCGCGAACTGACGATCGACGGCGTCAAGGTTGGCGAGCTCCTGGAAGCGGAGCGCGAAGCGGTCGGCGACAAAGGCTCGATCATGATCGTTGTCGCCACCGATGCCCCGTTGTTGGACCGTGGTCTGCGCCGGCTGGCACGCCGGGCGGGAATCGGCTTGGCGCGCACCGGGTCGATCGCCCACCACGGCAGCGGCGACTACGTGATTGCCTTTTCAAGTGCGCCGGCCGTGCGCATCCCGCACGAACCGGCTGGCAATGTCCTGCACTTCGAGCACGTTGCGGAAAATGGCCCGGCCATAAACGAGCTGTTTCTCGCCACTGTCGAGGCCACCGAAGAGGCGATCATCAACGCGTTGTTCCGCGCGGACACAATGACCGGACGCGACGGCCATGTGGCTGAGGCGTTGCCACTTGAGCGAGTCCAGGCGCTCCTCCAGAGCGCGAGGAGGCTGCGGTTATGAACGTCACGTAACGCCCCAACCAGTGCGCCTGTTCTACAATTTGGGTGTCCAGCGTGCCGCGGGTGTGCGGGTGTGAGGGAGGAGCGCGGGTTGTCGGAAGAACCTCGCCGATGCCCGGATTGTGGGAGCGTCAACACGACGCACGTCCAGCGCGGACTGGCCGGCGCGACCGATGAACACGACCAATTCTTCACCTGCCAGGACTGCGGGCGGGTGACCTACGAGATCATCGCGCGCACCCAGCGCGATGTGCGCATCGGCCGCCTGGAGCTCGGCCGCGAAGTGCGCGTTGCGGGAGCCGATTACCTCGTCTCCCGCGTCCTGAAGGTTGGTCTCAACGAGTCGCTCGTCTACTTGAAACCGGTCAAACGGCCCAATCGCGGAACGGCTACTCGCCCTCGACCATCACGTCACTGATCGCCGACGCGGTCTGACGCGCCACACGTGGCAGTGGGGTCAGGTCATTCACGAGCGCGCGGGTGCCGGCCACGTTCAGGCGCGTGAAGATCAGCTCGAAGCGGTCGGCCAGCTCCTGCATGATCGGGCCACGGACATCGTCTCCAAGGTCCCACATATCACGCTTGAACGGCCCGAACGCTCGCTTGCGGGCGGTGTACTGGAACTGGGCATCGGTCATGCCCGGCTTGCGCTCTTCCGGGTGCTTCTCTTCCAGGTAGGCGTAGATCGACGAGCGCAGCTCGGCTGGGAACGCTGCACTATCGTAGATGATGTTCTGGAAGCCGGTTGCAAGATGTACCTCGCAGGCATTCGCCTCTGAAAAGCGGTTAAATGCCTCCTCCGGGAGGGTGGAAGCGCCATGCTGCACAGCGCCGGCCAGACCATACTCCTCACGCGAAGCGCGCGAGAGCTCGGCAAGGGTATCGAAGTCAACCTTGACTTTGGCAATCGTCCCGTCCGGCAACACGATGCCGCCGTGGGACGTGCCGGTCTGGACGCTGATCTTCGAGATACCGACCGTGCCTCCGTTGCCAGCGGCGAGGTTGCGTTGGTACGCGCGCATGAAGGCGTGCAGCTCCGCAACGGTTGAGTTATGAGATCCCACTTCGCCGATCTCCGCGCCAACCGAGACGGTGACATCGTTCGGCTCACGCTCGCGCACGAAGCGCGTCAGTTCCGCCGAACGCGCAGCGTTCTCCGCTTGCTGGGCATCCTCGCCCGGCAGGCTGATATCGACAATGGTCGACGTATCGATATCGATATTGAAGAACCCTGCCGCGAGCGCTTCTTCAATCAAATCGCGGACCCCCTGGACCTCCTTCTCGGGGTCGGCCTTGTACCCCTTGGCGTTGAGCTGGAAGTGGTCGCCCTGAATGAAGACCGGCCCGGTGTGCCCTTCGCGAATCGCCGCTGCCAGGACCGACGTGGCGTATTCGTCCGGGCGCTGCGAGGTGTACCCCATCTCGGAGCGCGCGATTTCGAAGATGACCTGGCCGGCATCGAGCTTGTGCATCGTGCGGAAGATCATCCGGGAAACGTCATAGGTCAGGCCACGCACGTTGATTGCTGGGGTGGTCTGATGGCTCCAGACTCCACGCCCGCCTGCCAGATAGAAATCGTGGATCGACGCAGGCCGGCAGCCAAGCTCTTGGGCAATCTCCCAAATCAGCCAGCGTGCGCTCTGTTGCGCGTCGCCACTACCGAATACTGACGTATAGACGAGATCATCAATAAACTGCTCGCGCAGCCCTGAGACATCGTGAATGCGCACGCCATCCTGGTGCAGGCGGCCGTACTCGCGGAACCGATCGACCAAAGCCGTGGAATCGTCAAACAGGCGCATTGTCCTACCCCTCTCCGGTCACGGCGCGCGGACCATTGTTGGTCTGAATCATACGCCAGTACACCGCGCTGCGGGCCGGTCTGCTTTAGCGTTCCACGACCAGCGCGCCAACCATCCCTGCCCCTTCATGACCAGGAACAGCGCAGACGATACGATGCTCGCCCGGGCTGGAGGGAGCAGTAAAGGTCACCGTGGCCGTGCCTCCCGGGGGGACATCGACATCGACATTGAGGCTGGTGATCGAAAAATTGTGCGGGAGGGCGCCGCGGTTGTCCAGGTTGACATGGACCACATCACCTGGCGCGACGGTTATCGATGCTGGTTCGAACGACATCGTGTCACGCAGGACGACATCAACGGTGACATCGGCCTCGCTCGTCAAGGCGCTAGGACCTTCATTCTCGTCGTCCGCGTCAGCTCCGCCGCATGCGAAGACAGTTATCGAGACAACACACAGCACGACGAGCGCGCTCCACAGACGCCACTGCATGCCCGACCCCCAACGTCGCCCTGTACCTTTTGCGGTGTGTCCGTGACTCACTGTCAGTGTACGGACACACCGCAGAGTATACGCACCGGGGTCAAACCGCGTATCAGTGGTTAGAGGCGCGCGTCAAACCAACCGCACAACCGTTCCAACCGTTCGACACGATGCGCCGGCTGGCCTGAGCGGGAAAGGTTGTGGCTCTCGTTCGGAAAGCGCACGAACTCGACATCGCGCCCCAGTTTCTTCAGTGCGACGAACAGTTCCTCGCCTTGCGAAATTGGGCAACGGAGATCGTTCTCCGAATGGAGGATGAGGAGCGGCGTGCGCACGTTCTTCACATAGGTGATCGGCGACCGTTCCATATAGAGTTCCGGGTTGTCCCACGGTGCGCCGCGGAACTCCCAGTCGTTGTACATCATGTTCCAGTCGCTGGTGCCATAGAGTGAGTAGCGGTTGCAGGTGGAACGTTGTGTAACGGCCACCTTGAAGCGGTCGGTCTGGCCAATGACCCAGTTGGTCATGTAGCCGCCGTAGGAACCGCCGGTGATGCCCATCCGTGTGGGATCAATGTAGTCCAGCGATGCAAGGTAATCGGCGCCAGCCATGACATCCCGGTAGTCGGCGCCACCCCAGTCGCCGAGCGTGCCAGCCACGAACTCCTGCCCGTAGCCGGTTGAACCGCGTGGGTTCGTGAACAGCACGACATAACCCCGGGCCGCCAGCACGTGCATCTCATGAAAGAAGCCCGTCCCGTACATCCCATGTGGTCCGCCGTGCACCTGGATGATCGCCGGATAGCGCACTCCCGGCCGAAAGCCGGGCGGGCGCAGCAACCACCCGTGCACCTCGTGACCCTCGTCACTCGGGAACCGCACCTCCTCCGTCGCTGGGAGGTCAAGCGTATCCAGCAACTGGGCATTGAGCCTGGAAGCCTGCATCTCGGCCCCGCCGGCAGGCAGCAGGTACACCTCGGTTGGGGCCGACATCGTCGACGACGCAAACGCCACTGAACCGTCGGCGGCAACGGTGAACGATTGAATGTCCCTGGCGCCGCCAACCAGCAGCTCTGGGGACTCTCCGAGCGGGCAGGCATAGATATGGATGCTGCCGGCGTCGCTCACCAAGGTATAGACACTCGCACTATCGCTCGACCAGGCAAGGCTCGACGCGGGGACGTGGTAGCGCATGTCGGCGATGGCAGAATTGCCCGGTTCGCGTTCAAGCGTCGTCAAGAGGCGTGTCGTACGGCCGCTGTCCTGCTCCCAGACATACAGGTCGTCCAGCGTCGTCGGGCCATACGGTTCACAAATCGGGTGCCCGACATATGCGAGCCGTCCACCATCGGGGGACCACAGCGGGGTCATGTACGTGCCGTCGGAACTGGTCACCTGCTGCAGGGAGCCAGTCCGCAAGTCGGCAACCCAAATGTCGCTAAGCGAGTTCGATTCGCGATCGTCGGTGCGGTTTGAGACGAATGCGAGGCGGCTGCCATCCCCCGCGAGCGATGGTTGGGTCGAGTCCCAATCGCCAGAGGTCACCTGGCGCGCTCGCCCACCATCGCGATCGACCAGGAACACCTGCCGGCGCTTCCCATCCAGGAACCCTTCGCCATCGAACTTGTACTTGAGCGACCGTACCACCCGCACGTCGCTACTGGATGCTTCCGCGGCAGGCTCGACCTTACGGGTAAAGACCAGAGTGCGGCTGTCGCTGGCCCACGAGATCTCGCTGGCGGCGTGCGGGCCATCGGTCACCGGCCAGGGCTCGCCTCCGTCTGCCGGCATGACCCAGATCTGCCGCGTGCCGTTACGGTCGGAAAGGAAGGCGATGTGCGTGCCATCTGGCGACCAGCGCGGTGAGGAATCCTGCTTGCGCCCGCTAGTGAACTGCCACGGTTCTCCGCTGGCGATGTCGAGCATCCACAGCGCGGAGCGGTAGCCATTGATGGCCTTGTCAACTGTCGTGACAACGAAGACGACCCGCGAACCATCCGGCGATATATTCGGGTCGGCAACGAGCTTGACGTTGTAGAGATCGTTGATTTCGATTGGGCGGCGCGGCATTGGGCATCCCTTCAAACGGTCCGGCGATCCGGGAAGCCCATGATAGCGCGAAATGCACGTCGCCCTGCTAGCGCCCGACCATCTCCTGCACCGTCACGAAGCGATAGCCCTGGCTGCGCAGGGTTGCGATCATCTCCGGTAGCGCGAGGGCATCCTCCGAGGCGGCGCCAACGTGCATCAGGATAATCGCTCCGGGGACCATCCGCTCCATCACCCGAGCGTTGATCTCATCGGCGCTCAGGCCATTCCAGCCGAGGGTGTCGATCGTCCACATCACGACGACGGTGTAGCCATTGTCCGCCAAGTCCTCCAGCACCGAGTCATCGTAATCGCCGTACGGCGGGCGGAAATACGGGCGCAACTCGACGCCGGCAATGTCGCGCACGATCGCTTCCGTCTCCACCAGCTCCTGGGCACGCTCGAAGCTGCTCAACGGCGCCGCCCCGGTCGATGCGCCGGTCCAGGAACGATGCGTCATTGTGTGGTTGATCAGGGTATGGCCCTCGTTGACCATGCGCAGGATCAGGTCGGGGTTCGCTTGGGCCCACGCGCCGGTCATCCCGAAGGTTGCAACCACCCCTTCAGCCGCCAACGTATCGAGGATGTCGGCCGCATAGCCGCGGTCGGAGCCAGCATCGAAGGTGAGAGCGACCGTCTTCTCCGTCGTGTCGTCCCGTGAGATAACGAGTACCTCGTCACTTGGTACGGGCGTTGCTGTCGGTGCAGGGGCGGTCGTCGCAGTTGGCGGCACAGTTGTTGCTGTGGCGGTTGGCGAAGGGGTCGGGCTAGGGGGTTGTGTCGGTGTGGCGGTCGCGGTCGCTGTGCTTGTGGGCGTTGGCGGCTGCGTCGCTGTCGCGGTTGCCGGTGCGGTGGCAGTCGGGCTTGGCTCGAGCGTTGGGCTGGTCGGCGGAACCGTCGTCGGGACGGCCGGCGCGGTGCTGGTACTGGTCGCAGCGGGCATCGTCGGAGTCCGTTGCGGCGTCACCGTCGGTTCGGACTCGCCGTTCGTCGGCCCGGAACACGCAACGATGACAACGGCGACGAGCAGGATGAGGAAGCGGTTCACCATAATGGGAAAGTCGCTTTCCGGGTCCGGCACAAACCAATCGCAGCATGCCACCGATTGAAACACCGGGCGCGACGGATGGATACGTCCAAAGCAGTACTACTGCGGTTGTGGGTACGCTGCCAGGAAGTGCGGGTCATCCCGGCGGAAGACATCCGGGTCCGTACCCCGGCAAAGCGCGCACTCGAGCGCGAGCCACTGCAGCGGCACGGTGGCAATAATCGGCGAAATCGCCTCTGGGACCGCCGGTAACGGCGTGTGCCAGCGCGCTCTCAGCGGCGGACCGCCGATCTTCCAGCGCAGTAGCCGCAGCGCATCGGCAATATCGGCGAGGTCATCATTGCGATCGTTGGACGCGCCATCTGGCGCGAGCTGGATGAGGACATCACCGGGGTTCAGTCCGTGCAGCCCACCGTGAATGCTGTCTTCCAGATGGTTCCCTTCGACGACGAGATACGCTGCTTCTTTAACCGACAGCGCACCACCGCGCGCAATCGGGTGCAGCGCCCCAGCGCCGCAGATCAGAGTGCGACGGCCCGGCACAACCATCTCCCTGGCAACGTCGGCCGCGATGGCGCGACTCGTCAACACTGCCCGCAGATGTTCCGGAAGCGCCGCGAGCGCGGACGCCAGCGCTGAACGTGGCTCACAACGGGCACAAATTGCAGCCGTGACCGCCATTGCGGTGGTGAAGGACACGGTATGCGTGGCGCTCCGTTCGCGCGGCGTCGTTGCGATGTTCACATCGGCGCGCACCCCTTCTGCATCCCGCCCAGTAATCGCGATGGTCTTCAACCCGGCGCGGATGGCCCGCCCCAGTGCGCGGCTGGTGTAGTTCACCCCACCGCGATGGGTGAAGACGATCAATAGTTCCCCTGGCTCGAAGTTGGTGGGATAAACAGCGAGATCGTAAGCATTCACCGCGCGGGCATCAATGCCGACCGAGCGCATCAAGTGTTCGCCAACCTGCGCAGCGTGGCCGCTCGCGCCTACGCCACACAGGCGCACGCGCCGGGCAGCTGCCACCATCGCACTCGCGGTGCGGATGGCATCGGCGTTGCTCGTCAGCGCAGCCGCAACTGCAGCAGGCTGGCTGAGGATCGACTCTTCCAACGCCGTTACTGGCGCGCGCTCGGCGACGCTGGAACCGCGGACGGCGTCAGACGATGTCATGCGAGTTTCCTATCCAGGAGTGGTCGCGTACCAGTACTACACAACAACGGCCCGACTTCACGCCGGACCGTCACCTGAGTCGTTCAACCGGTGGGCCGACGCCGCTACCAGATGCCCAGTTCGTCGCGTGCATCTTCGCTCATCATGGCAGGCGACCAGGGTGGCGACCAGACGATCCGCACGCCAACTTCGCCGACCCCCTCCAGCGGGCTGAGCGCCTGCTGGACATCAGAGATGATGACTGGCCCGAGGGGGCAGCCCATCGACGTGAGCGTCATCGTGACTTCGATGTCGTTATTCTCCTTGATATCGGCATCGTAAACGAGGCCTAAATCGACGATGTTGACGCCGATCTCCGGGTCGTAGACAGCCTTCAGCGCCTCGAACACCGTGTCCTTTGTGATCACTGTCATGGCCCACCTCCACGTGGTGACGCCGGACGTGGCCGGCGGGTCGGATACCACAATTGTATCGAGTGCTGCGTCACGTCACACCGCCAGCAGCCCGCACGACATCTTCAACATGTCGGAGGAGCAGCCGGGCGGCGGCACGTCACCACGCTGCACACGGCACGCTAAGCCGCCCCACTGGCGGATTGCTCGGAAAGCTGGACCGCCCCATCGACGATACGCACTGCGTAGGTGCGCACCGCCCGCGTCGCGGGAAATGACTCGACAGCGCCTGTCCGCACGTTGAACGCCGCGCCGTGCAGCGGGCATTCGACAACATCGCCGAAGAGCTCGCCTTCGCTGAGTGACGCTTCCTCGTGGGTACACGTATCGTCAATTGCGAAAATCTCGCCATCGACATTCGCCAGAGCCACCCGCCTGGTGCCGAACCGCACACAGCGCAATTCGCCTGGTTTGATATCTGCAACTTGAGCGACCGTCGTAAACTCGGCCGTCACCTGCACCCCTCCATGTCGCGCAACCCAATCCCTCAGGAACCACCGTCACCCGGCCAGCCGGTATACCCATACGCGCTCGCCTTGAGCACCTTCAGCCCCAGCAATGCGCACTTCAACCGCGCGGGGCTGATCGGAATGCCGAGCTCGTCCAGCAAGTCGTCTTTGGTCAATTCGCGCACGTCGGCGATCGTCTGGCCCTTGACCATCTCGGTCAGCATTGAGGTTGCCGCCTGGCTGATCGCGCAACCACGCCCGGAAAACTTGATATCCGCAATACGCTCCCCATCGAACCGCAGGTCGATCCGCACCCGGTCGCCGCAGAGGGGGTTGGTGTCTTCAAAGCTCGCATCGTGCGGCTCGAGCGTGCCGTGGTTGCGTGGGTTGCGATAGTGGTCGAGGATCTGGTCACGATACAGGTCGGACATCGGCGCTCACGCTCCCGGCAGGGCGAAGATGGACCGGACACGGCGCA
The DNA here is from genome assembly GCA_003577355.1 of Chloroflexota bacterium. GTDB lineage: Bacteria > Chloroflexota > Chloroflexia > Thermomicrobiales > CFX8 > CFX8. The sequence continues at coordinate 28,158 of QEUZ01000005.1, forward strand.
GGCTGTCGACCAACCGATCGACATCTGCGCGGCTGTTATACACGTAGAAACTCGCCCGTGCTGACGCCGCCAACCCCAAGCGCTCGTGCAGTGGCTGCGCGCAATGATGCCCCGCGCGAATTGCGATGCCGTCTTCATCTAGGATGCTTGCTACATCGTGTGCATGCACATCACCACTGTTGAACGCGATCACCCCGCCCCGTTCTTCCGGCGGTGGGCCGTAGATCTCAATGTCCGGGAGCTCCAGCAGTTGCTCCCAGGCGTAGCGCGTGATCTCCAGTTCGTGCTGATGGATGGCCTGCATCCCCAAGCCGGAGAGATATTCGCACGCTGCCCCGAAGCCAACAGCATCGGCCACGCTGGGGGTGCCCGCTTCGAACTTCGCCGGCAGGTCCGCCCAGAGCGAATCGCGCAGCGTCACCTGGCGGATCATGTCGCCGCCTCCGAGGAAGGGGGGCATCGCTTCGAGCAATGCGCGCCGGCCAAACAACATGCCCGAACCCATCGGGCCGCACATCTTGTGCCCGGAGCACGCATAGAAATCTGCCCGCAATGCGCTGAGGTCAACCGGCAAGTGCGGCGCCCCCTGTGCGCCATCCAGCAGCACCAGCGCGCCATGTGCATGTGCCTTGGCGACGATTGTTTCGACTGGGTTCACCGTCCCGAGCACATTGGATACGTGGCAGGTTGCGACGAGGCGGACCCGGCCTGTCGCCAGCAGCCGGTCGAGGTCCTCCAGCACCAGCCGGCCAGAACCATCGACGCGCATGAACTCCAGGCGCGAGCCGGTACGAGCGCAGACGATCTGCCACGGCACGATGTTGGAGTGATGCTCCATCTCGCTAATGACGACAACATCGCCAACGCCGAGGTTCGCCAGGCCCCAGCTGTAGGCAACCAGGTTGATTGCTTCGGTCGTGTTGCGGACGAAGATCACCTCGCCCAGGTCTGCAACGTTGAAGAACGCCGCGACTTGCCGGCGCGCGTTGTCGTACGCCTCGGTCGAACGTTCTGCCAGGGCGTAGACCCCCCGGTGCACGTTGGCATAGTCGTTCTCGTAATAGGAGCGCATCGCATCGAGCACTGCTGCCGGCTTTTGCGACGAGGCCGCACTGTCGAGATACACGACACTGCGGCCCACGCCATGCGAGCTGAGCAAGGGGAACTGTTCACGAATTTCAACGGGGTCCATGGCGCTTGCTTTCGTTGGCTATCGGCAACCGGATGTCCGAGACCGCCTCACGCAGCGTGTTGCTCCCCCACGCAATGCGCAGCACCACGATACTCCCAATCGCCGCTCACCGGTAGGTTCCTAAACGGTGTAGCCGATCTTCTTGTCGATCGCTGCCCGCACCGTGCGCTGCACCGGCTCAACGGGCACGCGTTCGATCACTTCGTCGAAGAAGCCGTCGACGATCAGCTTCTCCGCTTCTGTGCGAGAGATACCGCGGCTCATCAAGTAGAAAATGTACTCCTCTTCGATCTGTGCGATCGTCGCCCCGTGGGTGCAACGCACGTCGTTCGCGCCGATCTCCAGCTTTGGCATCGAGTCGGCTCGGGCGGTGTCGCTCAGGATCAGGTTGCGGTTTGCCTGATACGAATCGGTGCGGTGCGCCTTCGGCAGCACTTCGATCGTGCCGGAGAACACCGAACGCGCGGTGTCCTTGAGGGCGCCCTTGAACAACAGGTCGCTGGTGGCATACGGCGAGATATGCCCTTGGCGGGTCTGGTGGTCGAAGTGCTGGCTGCCGTCGGCGAAGTACAGACCAAGCATCTCCGCCAGCGAGCCGGCCGCGACGAGTTGCGC
>QEUZ01000333.1 GCA_003577355.1 Chloroflexota bacterium
CTCGAAGCCATGTTCATGACGCACATCGACTTCGTGGCCAAGCATCCCGGCGTGCCGCGCATGCTGTTCGGAGAACTGCAGCGCTCTGGCGAGACGCTCGCCAAGCGGATGGTGCAGACCTTGCTCCGTCAGTACGAACAGCGCCTGCGCCGCCTGATGGAAGCAGGCAAGGCGCACGGCGACCTGGATGCGGACCTGGACGTGGATGCTGCCGCCGTGTTGTTCATCGGCACGATCCAGGGACTGGTCATGCAGTCGCTGTTGGCCGGCAAGGTCAGTCGCATCCGCCGTGATGCGCCAGCCGTGTTTGCCATCTATCTGCGCGGCATCGCGTCCAGGCCATGAAGATAACCACTCACCCGCAACGCCGCATCTGGCACTGGCTGATCTCCCCGCTCGCCATCGGCTTCGGCCTGCTCACTCTTCGAGAGGGTGGTGCCGTTCTGTTTGTCGACGGCGCGGCGCGCCAGGCCGCCGGCCACTATGTGCCTTTCGTGCTCTGGTTCAATTTTCTGGCCGGGTTCGCCTACATCGTCGCCGGCGTCGGCTTGTGGATGCGCCGGCGCTGGCCTGGCGTTCGGAGTGCATGTGGCGCTGGACGGCGCCTGGGAGCGGCGCACGGTCATTGCCATGACGCTGCGCACGTTGGTGTGGACTGGCATTGCAGCCATGGCGTGGCGCGGGTCGGCAGCGAATGCACCGGTCGCACGCGAGCACTGAGCATCTCTTTTTGATGGAAACCCATCCATGACAACTCCAAACCTCCTCTTCGGAAAAACCCGTTGGGTCGTGATCATCGTTGCCCTGCTCGTTCTTGGCGGTGCACTGGCGTTCTGGTTCACGCGCAGCCATGACAAGCAAGATGCATTGCGCCTCTACGGCAACGTCGACATCCGCGAGGTGCAACTGGCTTTCCGCCAGCCTGGGCGTGTCACGCAAATGGCTTTCGATGAGGGCGATTCCGTCACCGCCGGCGCGCGCCTGGCCACGCTCGACGCACAGCCGTATCGGGACGCCCTTGCAGCAGCGCAGGCCCAGGTGCAGGTGGCGCAAGCGGAACTGGCCAAGCTGCGCCGGGGTCTGCGGCCGCAGGAAATCACCCAGGCACGTGAGGCGCTCAGACAGGCGCAGGCGCTTGCGCTTGATGCCGAGCGCAACTTTCAGCGCCAGAACGGCCTGCTGGCGTCGGGTGCCAGCAGCCAGCGCACGGTCGATGCTGCCCGCACCGCAAGAGATCAGGCGGCTGCGGGCGTCGAATCCGCCAAGGCCGCCCTGTCGCAAGCATCCGAGGGCTTTCGCAAGGAAGACATTGAGGCAGCGCAGGCGCGCCTTGCAGCCGCGCAGGCAGCCGCAGCGCAAGCCACTACGTCCCTGACGGACACCGAACTCACGGCACCCAGCGATGGAACCATCATCGCGCGGGTGCGCGAGCCCGGCAGCATGGTAGCCAGCCAGAGCACGGTCTACAGCCTGAGCCTGGACAAGCCCGTGTACGTGCGCGCCTACGTGGGCGAGCGGGATCTGGGCCGGATCGCACCGGGCACCGCGGTGCACGTCAAGAGCGATTCCGGGGAAAAGGTCTATCGCGGCCAGATCGGTTTCATCTCGCCGCGCGCCGAATTCACGCCCAAGACAGTGGAGACGACGGACTTGCGCACAGATCTGGTGTATCGCCTGCGCATCGTCATCGACGAGGCCGACAGCGACGCCGCCTTGCGTCAGGGTATGCCGGTGACGATAGCGGTCGATGCCCAGCCAGCCGCCGGCGCGCGCGCGGGGGAGCGTTGAGATGCAGGCAAACGCCGCCATGGCCGCCACGCCGACCAGCGCGAACGCCGATGCCCCTGCCGTCGTCATCGAAGGCGTGGACAAACATTTTGGCAAGGTGCAAGCCCTGCGCAGTTTAAGCGCACGCATCCACTATGGGCGGCTGACGGGTCTGGTCGGCCCGGACGGCGCCGGCAAGACGACGCTGATGCGGATTCTGACCGGCCTGATGGTGCCCAATGCCGGCCATGTCACCCTGGCCGGCTATGACGTGGTCAAAGACAACGACGCCATCCATGTCGCCAGCGGCTACATGCCACAGCGCTTCGGCCTGTACGAAGACCTGTCGGTGATGGAGAACATGCGCCTGTATGCGCAGTTGCGCGGCATGGATGCGGATCACAACGCCGATCTGTTTGCCGAGCTGCTGGACTTCACGCGGCTGGGGCCTTTTACGAAGCGCTTGGCCGGCAAGCTCTCCGGCGGCATGAAGCAAAAGCTGGGTCTGGCCTGTGCGCTCATGGCGCGGCCCAAGGTGCTGCTACTGGACGAACCCGGCGTGGGCGTTGACCCGGTGAGCCGGCAGGATTTGTGGCGCATGGTCCAGGCACTGACCGATGAGGGCATGGCCGTGGTCTGGTCTACCGCCTATCTGGACGAGGCCGAGCGCTGCGAGAGCGTGTTGCTGCTGAACCAGGGGCAGCTCTTGTTCGATGGTCCGCCGCAGCAGCTCACCGCACAGCTCGAAGGCCGCAGCTTTCGCCTGGAAAACGTCGGCGCCGAGCGCCGGGCGGTTCTGACCGAGGCACTCGATCTGCCTAGCGTGAGCGATGGCGTGATCCAGGGCGCAGGGGTGCGCGTGGTACTGCGCGAGGGTGCACCAACCGAGCAAGTCCAGGCGCTGGCCGATCGGGTCCAAGTGCAACTGGCGCCGGTGCCCGCGCGCTTCGAAGACGCTTTCATCGATCTCCTCGGCGGCGGCCCCGGCGGTACTTCGACACTGGCCGAGCGCCTGTCACCGGTCGAACTGGGCTCCCAAATAGCCGTCTCCTGCCGCAATCTCACCAAGCGCTTCGGCGAATTCACCGCCACCGATCAGGTCAGCTTCGAGGTGCAGAAAGGTGAAATCTTCGGCCTGCTCGGTCCCAACGGCGCCGGCAAGTCCACCACCTTCAAGATGCTGTGCGGCCTGCTGAAACCCACTGCTGGTGAAGCGCATGTGGTGGGTCACGATCTGCGCCACGCCACCGGCGCAGCCAAGAGCCAACTCGGGTATATGGCGCAGAAGTTCTCGCTATATGGCCTGCTTTCGGTGCGGCAAAACCTGGAGTTCTCGGCCGGCGTCTACGGGCTGGAAGGCAACGTCCGGCGCGAGCGCATCGAGGAAATGATCGCCACCTTCGATCTCGGCGACTGGTTGTCCGCAACACCCGATTCCCTGCCGCTGGGGCACAAGCAGCGCCTTGCGCTGGCCTGCTCGCTCATGCATCGGCCCCCCGTACTGTTCCTGGATGAACCCACCTCGGGTGTGGACCCCATCACCCGGCGCGAATTCTGGACCCACATCAACGGCCTGGCGCGCAAGGGCGTGACCATCATGGTCACCACCCATTTCATGGACGAGGCCGAATACTGCGATCGCGTGGCCATGCTCTCACGTGCGCAACTGATTGCGCTGGATACGCCCGACGCGCTCAAGCGAATTGCGGCCAACTCCGAGCGCCCCGACCCGACCATGGAGGACGCCTTTATTCACTTGGTGGAGTCGGCAGACCGCGAGATGGAGGCCGCCACATGAACGGCGCCGCAAAGCACAGAGGCGGGGGTGGGCCACTACAGACCGACTTGCGCCATTTTGATCTGCGACGCCTGGTGGCCCTGGTCACCAAGGAAAGTTACCAGGCGTTGCGTGACCCATCGACGCTCTTGATCGCGTTCGTGCTGCCGGTGGTGTTGCTGTTGCTGTTCGCCTATGCGGTGTCGCTGGATGCCAAGGATGTCCGTGTTGGCGTGGTTCTGGAGTCGCCCGGCGCATCGGCACAGTCGCTGGCCGCGGCGTTTTCGGGCACCCGCTTCCTGAATACGCGCTTCGCCCATGACCGGCGCGAAGTAGCCGATCAACTGGTCTCCGGCGACCTGCGCGGCTACGTGGTGATTCCGCAGGATTTCGAGCAGCGTCTGGCCCAGCGTGGCAGCGAGCCGCTGGTGCAGATCGTCACCGACGGCTCCTACCCCAATACCGCCAACTACGTGGAAAACTACGCCCGCGGCGTGGTGCAGTCCTGGCGTGCCGGGCTGGACGTCGCAGCACCAGCGCAGTCCATCGTGCTGGAGCCGCGCTACTGGTTCAACCCCGAGCTTGAAAGCCGTCGCGCACTGATCCCCGGTGCCATTGCCATCGTCATGACCATCATCGGCACGATGCTGACCGCGCTGGTGGTGGCGCGCGAATGGGAGCGCGGCACCATGGAGGCGGTGCTGTCCACGCCTGCCTCGGTGGCCGAGATTCTGATTGGCAAGCTGCTGCCCTACTTCGTGCTTGGAATGCTGTCCACGCTGGGCGCGGCGGCGCTGGCCGTGTTCGTGTTCGGCGTCCCGATGCGCGGCTCCTTGCCAGCCCTGCTGCTCCTGTCGGCGGTGTTCATGGTGCCGGCGCTGGGTCAGGGCCTGCTGATCTCGTCGCTGGCCCGCAACCAGTTCCTGGCGGCGCAGATCGCGCTGTTCACGGGCTTCCTGCCGGCCTTCATGTTGTCGGGCTTTCTGTACGAGATCGACGCCATGCCGGCACCGATCCGCGCCATCACCCTGGTGGTTCCGGCGCGCTACTTCGTCGACTCGCTGAAGACGGTGTTCCTGGCCGGTGACATCTGGGCGGTATTCCTGCCCAACCTGGCGGCCATGGCGGCGATCGGGGCGCTGTTCTTCATGATCGCCAAGCGCGCCACGCGCAAGAACCTGGAGTGAAGTGATGTTGACCTCCGCATTCTCGTTCACCCGCCTGCGCGCCCAGTTCATCAAGGAAGTGCTCAGCGTCCTGCGCGACCCGCGCAGCCGCATGGTCGTGTTCGTGCCGCCCATCCTGCAGTTGCTGGTGTTCGCCTTTGCCGCGACGCTGGAAGTGCGCAACGTCGATATCGCCGTCTACGACCAGGATGCGGGCCGCTGGTCGCACGAACTGGTACAGCGTCTGGACAGCGCCCGCTTCATTACCCACGTCCGGCATGTCGACAGCCAGCAGCAACTGCACGAACTGATCGACCGCGGCGAGGTGATCGCCGCGCTCGCCATTCCGGTGAATTTTTCACGCACGATTGCCGCCGGCGAAAGTGGCCGCGCGCAGGTACTGGTCGATGGCCGGCGCAGCAACTCGGGGCAGATCACCGTGGCCTATCTGTCCACCATCGCCGCCGATGTCGGCGCCGAGGTCGTGCCCGACGCCCAGGCACCAACGCCCGTGGTCGTGCGCCACGTGCCCGGGCTGACGGGCATCCTGGCGCTGTTCAGCGCACTGCTCATCACCTCGCTGTCGATCGCGCGCGAACGTGAACTCGGCACCTTCGACCAGTTGCTGGTGTCGCCCACCTCGACGCCTGAGATCATCATTTCCAAATCACTGCCGGCACTCGCAATTGGCACCGCGCTGGGCCTGTTCATGATCAGCGCGGGCGTCTTCCTGTTCGGCATCCCGTTTACGGGCTCGTTTGCGCTCCTGCTCGCCAGCCTGGTGCTGTTCATCCTGTCGGTGGTCGGCATCGGTCTGATGATTTCC
>QEUZ01000334.1 GCA_003577355.1 Chloroflexota bacterium
CCGGATACCCGTCCACGTGATGAACCGACCCGCCGGCCGGTTGCGCTACTGGGCGTGCGCCGCGGGGGGCGCGAGGAAAACGGCGATTGGCCGGAAGACCCTGGTGCAGGCACGGGCGCTCTACCCTCTATCGTCGTCGTACAAGCACAAGCAGCAGGTAGAAGACCGGTCCGAGCGTGGCGGATTACGACGCAACGGAGACGCACGCGCGACAGACCGGGGCAGGATGTACGCGTGTTGGGAAGCTAACCGGAGCGCGCACGCCCTGCATGTACGTACTGTCCCACGCGTGTGACAGGCAGTCAAGGGCCGCCCGCACCAGCCCGGGTCTTCTCTCCGAACAATAAGCCGCGACGTTGTGAATGGTTCCTCACCCCACTGGCACGCGGAACGGCGCGAGTGTGCCGTGGGGACAGGGGCTTGGGGGGGGGCGCCCCCCAAGCACACCCTGTCACTTCCATATGCGCCGACGCTGAAGATGCAGAGGATGTGCGCAATCGACCCTAGATGCGCATGAGCTGACCGCGCACGGCGCCGCCGGGGTGCTCGGCAGTGTGGACGTTGACATAGTAACTGGCAGGGTTGGCGATGATGTCCTGGGCAAGCAACGGGTCCACGACGGCGCAGCCAGCGCCAAGGCCGTCCGGGCCGGGGGCGCTGAACCCGACGACGACCGGGCCGTTCGTGCCGGCTGGGCCGGAGTGGATATGGGCTGCGGTAGCCTGGCCGATGTTGGCCACGCTCAACCGGTAGCAGAGCTGGCTCATCTCCGGCGTGACGACGAGGCGCGCGAACCCAAAGCCGTCGGCATCGCCATCCGCCACTTCGTGAGCGCCGGAGAGCGCAGCCGCAAGGGCCACACCCGGCACACCGGCCATCGGGATAATGCAGGCGGCCGAAGGGCCAGCGCCAGCGATGGTGTTGCTGAGCATGCTGGCGTCGATCTCACCTGGGCCGGGGTAGCTGACCGGCATGCCGCTGCCGCCGATGAAGCCGAGGTCGATCAGCGCCTGAGCGGCCTCGCCAACGCTGCCGAACAGGGCGGGGTAGAGGGCGTAGTTGTTGGCAGGGCGGCTGCCCAGTACGTAGTTGGCCAGCACGCGATGCTCCGCTTCGACGGCGACCGTCTGCACCGCGATCTTGACCAGTTCGTGGTGGCCGAGCTCGGCAAAACGGCGCGCGGCGGCGGTGTAGGCGGCCACGAAGGCCGTTTCCAGTTGCACGACGGTGCTGAGCAGCGTCTGGGTGCTGGTCAGCAGCGCCGGGTCTGGGATGGTGAAGGTGGTAGCCAGCGGGACCGCGCCAGCCGCCTCCAGGTAATCGTAATGGAACTGTTCGGCGGCACGCGCGGCGTTGAAGATGTCGATGACGAGCTGGGGCAGCGGCTGGTCGTACATCCCCGCCTCGGCGCTCGCAACGACGCCCCCGATCAGGGTCACCGCCAGGGCCTCGGCGGTGATGGCGATGTTGATGATCTCCTGCAAGGTTTCGTCTTCGGCTGCGGCCAGGCGGGTCATGTCGGCATAGCGCAACAGCGTGCCCTTGCCGAGCAGCCCGCTACCGAGTGAGAAGGCGATTCCGGCAGCTCCGGCGCTCTTGACGAGGGTGCGCCGCGAAACGCGCGCGCTGAGCATGCGGTTGGGTCCTGGCATGGTTGGCGTCCTTTCTCGTGTGGCGGTTCCGGCGCGCGTCAGGCGACCGCGCTGAGCATGCCCGGGTCGATGATCTCGCCGGGGCCGGGGTAGACGAGCTGTGGGCCGCTGCCGCCGATCCAGCCGAGGGCGTGCAGAGCGGCTGCGGCCTCTCCCAGGCTGCTGAACAGGGCAGACTCGAAGGCGAGGTTGTTCGGTACGCCCTCGACGACGCCAGCCCTGATAGCGTAGAAGCGGGCGTGGGCGCGGTGGTCCCCCTCGACCGCCGCCGTCTGCATGGCGTAGGCCACCAGGTCGGGTCGACCATGGATGGCAAAGACTTGGGCTGCGGCCATGTAGGCCGCAATGAATGCCTCTTCCAACCCGATGATCGTGTTCAGGAAGGTCGGCACATCGGCGATGATCGCTGGGTCCGGCAGGGTAAAGGTGTGGGTTAGTGCGTGCGCACCGGCCGAGACGAGGAAGCGGTAGTGCGCTTCTTCAGCGAAACGGGCAGCCTGTAGCACCTGGATCTGCTCGGCGTCCAGCGCCAGGCGGCCGGCCTGAGCTTCGGCAATGGCTCCCCCCAACGCGGTGACGGCCAGCGCTTCGGCAGTGGCAGCGATGTCGATGATCTGCTGCACGCTTTCGCACTGCTGCGCGCTAGCCTGCACCATTGCTGCCAGTGCGGCGTTGTGTAGCGGCATTCCCATGCGAGTGTCCTTTCAGTGTGGTCCATCCCTGAGCGCATCGACCGGCGTTCCTACCGGGTAGCCCGCGTTTCGGCACAGCAACGCCCAGCCGGTGCGGCGCTCCACGACTGCGCCGCGCCGGAGACCCGACGCTGTGGCCTGCTCGGCGGGGTGGCTCTGCGCTCGTTGTCCTGCCCGCCGCCGGCGGCAAGCGGGCGACCGCACGCGCGATCTGGCAAGGAGTACGAAGGTTCCCGCTGGTTGGATGACTGGCGGATGGATGACAAAAAGTCCAACGGTGCATTGTCCTGGGCAGGCGTGGTAGGGTTGCTGTGCGTCTCGTATGGGCCTGGGCGCCTGCTCCGGGTGAGCGCAACACAGGGTGGGACTCGGTCGTTCGTCCTTCGTCCTCGATTCATACACGCGACGCGCGACGGCCAACGCGCGGTAGGCCCCACACCTGTGGCTGTCGTCACCTGAATCCCCGGCAGCGCCAGCCCTGACAACGTGGGGTTGCGCCTGATACCGCGCTCGCGGCAATCCCTCGGACTACCCGCAGGCCGAGGCTGCGTCCTACCGCAACGACGCCCGGCCGCAGAGAGACGGAATGACGCCGATGTCGTCGATGCGACCGACACCTCAGCGTCTCTCCCAGCGAATGGCCGCCCGGTTGAACCGCGGAGACGACCTGGCGGCCTACCGCACTGTGTTGCGCACGCGCAGCTACCGGCGTGAAGCCGCGGCACAGGGGCTGGAGCGCTTGGGAGAGTGGGCCTATACCATCGGCATGGTGGTGCTCGCATATGGGCTGACTGGTTCTGCCGCAGCGGTAGCGCTGCTGGTGCTGGCGCATGTTGTGCCGCGCTTGCAGTTTGTGCTCGCTGGCCAACCGCTCAGGTTGCAGCACCCGCAGCGGGTGCTGCGGTACGCCTGTTTGGCGCGTGTGCCGCTGGTGGTAGTGTTCCTGGCGGTGGGCAGCCGCGCCGACATCGCCTGGGCGGCGCTCGTGGCGCTGGCGTTGGGGTTGCTGGCCGCACTGAGCGACGCGGCGCGCGGGCAGCTGCTCCAGGGACTGGTGGAGCGCAAACAGCTGGCAACCGTCAACATGCTCACCGGGCGCATCGAGCAGGCCTGCCTGCTGGTCGGGGCGCTCGTGGCAGCCGTGCTGCTGCTCGCCTGGGGCACAGTGGCAACGTTTGTTGCGGCGGCCGGCCTGCTGCTTGGCGCTGCAGCGCTGCGGCTGGGGCCCGACCCCGCTGCAGCCGGCGCGAACCGGCCGCAGGAGGGGTTGCCGCGCGCTAGCGCCTGGCGCGTACTCCGCAACGACCGTACCCAGCGCATGCTCCTGACCGGGTTGATCGCCGGTGCGGTGCTTGCCATGAGCCTGCGGGTGCTGCTGATCGACGTTGTCGTCAGCCGGCACGGCTATTCCGAGGCGCTCTATGCTGGGCTGCTGGCGGTGGTCGGCGTTGGGGCGCTGGCTGGGCCGATCCCAATTGCCCGCTTGCTTGGCAAGGCGCCGGCGCCGTTTGCGGCGTTGGCGCTGGTGCTGGCACTGGCCGGTGGAGTAGCGCTGCTGAGCCTGGCGGACGTGTTCATCCTGGTCGCCCCGCTGCTCTTCCTGAGCGGGCTGCTCGCGATCACCAATGACCTGGTCACCACCACTGTGATGCGGCGGCTGGCGCGCCCGGAGCTGGCGTCAGCGACCTTTGCGTTGTTAGGCGCAGCAGTCGTTGTCGGGCAAGTGGTGGCGCTGGTGGCGGTGCTGGGGCTCACCCCCTGGCTGGAGGCGACCGAGGTGCTCTTGCTGGCCAGCGCTGGCTGTGCGCTGGCAGCGGCGCTGGTCTGGTCGCGCGGGCCAACCAACCCTGCGCCACTCCGCGCGACGCGGCGCACAACCGAGCAACGGTGACAGATTGTCGCAAAACGCGGAAGTTACCGTCGCTTCCATTGAAATGGCACACTCTGCATATGAGCATTCACGCATCAGATACAATTATTGATATCACGTATGCGCAGGCAAAGTAGGTGAGCATGCTGCGAGTCCAGACGCCCTGCCCACCTAGCCCAACGGGACTTCGCCTCCCGCTGGGTGCACGAGGCGCCAGCCGCAGGTTGGAGCTGCTCGATGCCTGGCTGGCCGGCGAGGTGGACGTGCGCCAAGCGGTCGTGACATTGCCGCAGGCCCGCCGGACCTACCGCATCAGCGTCCCGACCGACGCCGCCCGGGAGCGGCTCTTCGCCGCCGCCAAGGCCGACCCGACGATCGTCGCGCCGCACTGGTCGCGGGTGTGGGCCAGCGGCATGGCGTTGGCCGATGTCGTGCTCGCCCGCCGCGCAGAACTGCGGGGCCGCACGGTGCTCGAATTGGGGAGTGGCCTGGGGGTGACCGCAACTGCGGCGCTGGAGGCCGGGGCGCATGTGCACACCATGGATTGCTCACCACTGGCATTGGCGCTCTG
>QEUZ01000006.1 GCA_003577355.1 Chloroflexota bacterium
GCATCGAACGGAAGCACGGTGAACCATCAGGGAGCAGCATGGATACCACCCGCGCAGGCCGCCCAGAACAGCCCTTGAAGCTCATCCTGAGCTGGTCCGACATCTCTCGCGCGGTCGATCAGCTTATCCGCTCGCTGCGCACGGATTACGACGCCATGCTTGTCATCACCCGTGGTGGAATGGTCCCAGCATGCCTGATCAGCGAACGACTCGACATTCGCGACATCCTGGTTGCGGCAGTCCAGCTCTACACCGGCATCGGGACGACACTCGACGCTCCAACCTTTCTCCAGTTCCCCGCCGATGAGTTGCTGAAGGGGCGCTCGATCCTGATCGTCGATGATGTGTGGGACAGCGGGCGAACTGCTGTGGCGGTGCGCGAACGGATCAAGGCGGCTGGCGGCAAGCCGGAGGTCGCCGTCCTGCATTACAAGCCACGCGCCTCGCGGTTCCCAGATGATCGACCGGACTATTACGCTGAGATCACCGACGACTGGATCGTCTATCCGTGGGACTACGACCGCTGACCGCAGCGGAGCTTAGTCCAGCCAACCACGCGCGATCAGCGCACCGAGGACCGCGTCGAGCGACGAAACGGTCGCATCGGCGAGGGCAAACTCCGGCGCATCCGGAACATGGCCGGGGACGACAATACAGCGCATCCCGGCGCTGACTGCTGACAGCACCCCATTCGGAGCATCTTCCAGTGCGAGACAGCGCCCCGGAGGCAGATTGAGGAGGCGTGCCGCCACCAGGTACGCATCGGGGGCAGGCTTGCCGCGCTCGACATGCTCGCCGGTTACTTCGATGTCGAAGGCGCCACGTAACCCAGCGCTTTCCAGCGCGAGGTCCACATAGCGTCGATGGCCGGAGGTGGCAAGGCCGAGTCGCACCTTGCGCTCGCGTAAGCCGGCGATCAGTGCAGTTGCGCCGGGCATTGCGCGGATTGCGCCCTGTGCCGAGGCCAGGAAGATCGCGTCGCGGTCGCGCATCACAACCTCCGCCGTCACCGGCAGATCCAGGCTCTCGACAATGACCTTAGCGGAATCGACGAGCCGCAAGCCGAGCATGCGGTCAAGAAGATCAGGTGTTAGCGCTACACCGAAGCGCTCCAGATATCGGTCCCACGCCGCGAGTTGTAGTGGTTCTGAATCGACGAGCAATCCATCGAGGTCGAACACCACTGCCCGAATCGTGCTCTCGCCTGTCATCGCGGATGCAGCTGCAGGAACAGCCCGGCCCGGCGCTGCGCGACGCGATAGAGGGCAGGAGCGGCCATCAGGATATACATACGCGATTCAAGCCCTTCGACGAGGTCAACTGGCAAGTGCTCTGCGCCAACCCAGGCGCCACAGAGCGCTCCAACCATTGCACCGATAGCGTCGCTTGCGCCGCCGGCCTGGGCGGCCGCCAGGACCGCGCCGCGAAAATCGTCGGCGAAGGCGCCGCACAAGTACAACGCTGCCGGGACCGCCTCGGCCACCCAACCACTGACGCCGATCTCTGCGAGAGCAGCAGCGTCATCTTCCGGCCCAGTGCGAGCAAACAACAAACGCTCGGCAACGCGCAGGTTTCGGGCCACTGCATCCTCGTCAATGAACGACAAGACGTCAGATATCAGCATGACCGGCGGGGTGTCGCGCCGGACAAGCCCGTTGATTGCCCAGGCAAGCGCGAGCGCACCGTTGATCGCCTCCGTGTTGGAGTGAGTGATCAGCGCCGAACGCATCACCTCGCGTACCAGCACCTCGACGTTCATTTTGCCGAGGGCATGCATCAGCGCCACCGGCGCAACCCGCGCCGCTGCGCCCGCCAGGTTTCACGTGCCTGCTCCAGCGCGCGACGAGTCGTTGCTCCAAGCATGTGGGCGTGGTCCCCGGCCAGCACCTGCACGAAGCGGTATCCGGCCGTACGCGGATCGACGAACCCGTTCGTGGGCAACATGCTCTCAACCAGACACAGCGCCAGTTCGGTGTTGGAACTCACCTGCCCAGCAGCGACGAGCTCCTCACCATGAGCGCCTGAGCGAGGCATGTACCCAGTGATGCGCCCATGTCGAGCTGCAATGTCGTCGCGAGACATCCCGGCCACCGCCATGCCGAGCGCGTCACCAATACCCTGACCAAGCAGACAGCCAACGAAGCGGTCGCTCGGAGCAGGTTCAGGCTGTGGCTCAAGATCATCGTCCATCGTGCCCATCCAATTCGCGGAGCGTCCAGCGCGCGCATGGTGATTTCAGCACGCGGAGGGTGGCTCCTGCCAACCGAGGTAATTCTGCCCTGCATCAGCAATACTGAGCCCACAACGCGTCGCCCAACACTGGAGCTGGCGCGATACGGCATCCTGTTGCCATGCTGAGAGGGATGGGTTGAGTCGTGGATCCTGAGCGCAGCAAGAATTGGAACATCGCCAGTCGCGCGGTCCATGCCGGCGAGCGCCCGGCGCGCCCTGAGTTCACGCCGGTTGTGACCCCCATTTATCCGGGCTCCGCCTATTTGTACGAAGACATCGAAGTCATGGATACCGCGCTGGCTGGGGCTGAGGGACGCTACGTCTACACGCGCTACGGCAACCCGACGACCTCGGCGCTCGAGGCTGCAATCTGCGAGCTGGAAGGGACGCGTGCAGCAGTCGCATTTTCGTCCGGCATGTCCGCCCTCCACGCCGCCATCATGACATCAGTCACTCCTGGCGCGGCGATTGTCGCCTCGCAGGATCTCTACGGCGCCACCTCCAGCATGCTGTCAGGTTTCATGCGCGAGTGGGGCTGCATCGTCGAAACCGTCGATACGTTGGACCTCGCCGCGGTCGCTGAGGCCGTTGCCCGGCTTGAACCCGCGTTGATCATCTGCGAAGTCATTTCCAACCCGCTGATGCGGGTGAGCGATATACCAGCAATTGTTGACATTGCGCGTACCGTCCGCGCGACCGTGCTGGTGGATGCCACATTCAGCCCACTCCTCTATCAACCCGCTGCTGATGGCGTCCAGCTCGTCGTCCACTCGCTGACGAAATACATTGGTGGACACGGAGATGTCACCGGAGGGGTAGTGGCGACCACCGCCCTGCGCCGGCAGAAGCTCTCCGAGTTTGCCAAGATGGGCGGCGCAATCCTTGGTCCTTTCGAATCATGGCTGGCGCTGCGTGGCTTCAAGACGCTCCCACTGCGCATGCGCCGGCAGTGCGACAACGCAGCGATTGTCGCCGCGGCCCTGGCGCAACACCCATGCATTTCACATGTCAACTACCCGGGGCTCCCCAGCCACCCGAGCCACGCGACGGCTCGCAAACTGTTCGCGGACCGTGGGTACGGCGGCATGATCTCGTTCGACATCCGCGATGGAGGCCGAGAGCAAGCGTTTGCCTTCCTGGAAGCCTTGAAGCTGGTCGTGCCTGCGACGAGCCTGGGCGATGTCTACTCTCTCTCCCTCTACCCAGCAATGTCATCGCATCGCTCGCTTTCCGCGGACGAACGCGCCGCCATCGGCATTGGCGAAGGGCTGCTGCGGGTGTCGGTTGGCATCGAAGACCCACACGACATCATTGCCGACATCGACCAAGCGCTCCACGTCGCAACCCGCTCCGGCTAGGTTCGGTTATCATCGCTGCGTTGGAAGCGCGTCAGAGCAGGTCGAAAGCGAGTGTATCGGTGGCGGTTCAGGTTGATACCAAGGTTGAGGCAATTCGTGCGCAGTTGCCGGCCGTGCAGTCGACGGTCTATCTGAACACCGGGACGAACGGCCCACTACCCCGCTCCGTCCACCAGGCGATGTCCGAGCTGGCCCTGGAGGAGTTTGAGACCGGGCGGATCAATATGGCTGGCTGGATGAAGAAAGCCGAACTAAAGCCGAAGGCGCGCGCATTGCTCGCGAGCGCATTCAGGGTGCAACCATCGGAGATCGCCCTGACCCAGCTGACGACTGAAGGGATGAATGTCCTCATCCACGGCATCGACTGGCAACGAGGGGATGAAGCGATTATCACGAACCTCGAACATCCCGGCGGCCAGTTGCCACTCTATGTTGTCGCCCGACGTGCTGGAGTCCAGCTGCGGTTGGCTGACCTGGGCATCGGAGATGGCGATGTCGCCGGCAAGATCGAGCGCTTGATCACCCGCCGCACCAGGGCGGTTGTCTTGTCGCACCTGGCATGGAACACCGGCGCGCTTCTGCCGCTCAAGGAGATCGTCGATGTTTGCCGCAGGCACGGCGTGCTCGTACTGGTCGATGCCGCACAATCGGCCGGGTCGGTCGACCTCGACTTGCACGACCTCGACCCAGACGGCTATGCCATGCCCGGTCAAAAGTGGCTGTGTGGGCCGGAAGGCACCGGCTCGCTCTACATCCGCGAAGACCGCCTCGGCTGGTTCCAGCAAACCTATGTCAACTACGGCTCGGTTCTCTATGGCTCGACGGACGACGTCGGCGGTTTCTTCACCCCGAACGCCGGGGCGGCGCGGTTCGATCGCATCGCAACATACTTCCCGCTGATCGCTGGGCAGATTGCCGCGATGGAATGGCTGGTGAACGATGTCGGTTTACCCTGGGCGTATGACCGCATCAGCCGGCTCGGCAAGCTCTGTCACGACACGCTCACGAACATCGACGGCGTCACAGTCATAACGCCGCGGGATCGCATGGCGGGGCTCGTGTCATTCAACGTTGCTGGGATAACGCCAGACGCACTGGTAACCGCACTGAGCGACCGCGGCATCACTACGCGCACCATCCCGCATCCGGCCTGTGTGCGCGTCTCCACCGGCTTCTACAACACCGAAGAGGAGATCGAGCGGCTGGGTGCGGCAATCGAGGAGATCATGCGCGACCACGCAAACGCAGGGAGCTAGCAGCACCACAACGAGACAGGAGCACCGATGGACGATCCGCAGATTAGCCCGGACTTGATCCTCGCCAACCTTTCCTGGCCGGAAGTGCGCGACATCCTCGACCAGGTCGACTTGGTGCTCCTGCCGGTTGGTTCCAACGAACAGCACGGGCCAAACCTGGCGCTGAGTATGGACATCGTCGGGGCGTTCGAGTTCTGCCGTCACGTCAGCCGCAGGCTGTACCCCCGGGTGTTGGTCGCACCACCGATGCCCTGGGGGGTGTCGTTCCACCACATGAACTTCCCCGGCACGATCACCCTGGCCTCGGATACCTTCACCCAGGTGCTGGTGGAAGTGGTGGCATCGCTCCGCGCACACGGCTTCCAGCGCTTTATGATCGTCAACGGGCACGGCGGGAACATCAACGCGATGGCCACCGCCTGCGCCCGCATCCACGAAGAGATCGATGTCGCCTTCATCGGCGCTGCCACCTATTTCAGCTTCGCTGACCGAGAGATCAACGAGCAGTTCGGCATCACTGGTCAGATCGGGCACGCGTGCGAAATGGAGGTCTCCACGGCGCTCTACTTCGCTCCGCACATCGTCAAGACCAACGCCCTC
Source organism: Chloroflexota bacterium (assembly GCA_003577355.1). Classification (GTDB taxonomy): domain Bacteria; phylum Chloroflexota; class Chloroflexia; order Thermomicrobiales; family CFX8; genus CFX8. The sequence continues at coordinate 5,447 of QEUZ01000006.1, forward strand.
GCTGCGGGTGACATGACCGACCTGACCTTCGGTTTCCGCAAGCAGATGGCGCGCTATGGCGTCACCGTGCCATTCCGCTTTGACGAATACACGCGCAACGGCGCCCTCGGCGACGCGCGTAATGCCAGTCTGGCCTACGGGACCGCGCTGATGGAGAGCGCCATCGCCAACTTCGTCGAGTTTGTTGACGAGATCATCACTGTCTCGCCGCTCGAGGGGGAGTTGTGAGCGACGGCGTTTCTCGCTGGCCAGGTAATTACCGTTGTGCGCTCGTCGTCTCTGTTGATGTTGACGGCCCGTACGGTCACATCAACGCGAACGGCGATCGGGACTTCTTCTGGCGCTCCCAAACTGCATACGACTTGCCTGCCGGTGTGCCTCGCCTCCTGGACCTGCTCAACGATCGCGATGTGGAAGCGACATTTTGCTGGGTCGGACGCTGTGCGGCAGACCGGCCAGACCTCGTGCAACGCTCGCATGCAGACGGCCATGAGATTGCCCTGCACTCCTGGGAGCATCGCTATTACACCCCGATGACAGCGGATGAGCAGCGTGAGGATATGCTGCGTACATCTAACGTGCTGGAGAGCCTGACGGGTGAACGACCCGTCGGCCACAAGACGCCCGCCTGGCGGTACAACGAAGCGACTGCGGCAGTCGCGCAGGAACTGGGCCTGCTCTGGCGGATGGACGAAGCAGGCGGCGACCTACCCTGGCTCGTGCAGCCCGACGCACAGCTTCCACCGCTCGTGGAGCTACCGCCCTCACGTTGGTACGACGACTACACCTACTTCGTCGAGCAAACCATTCCTCCTCGCAGCACAGCCGAGTTCTGGCGAGACGACCTGGATGTCTTGCGAGACGAAGGCAAGCTCCTGTGTTTGACGCTGCACCCGTTTGTGAGCGGGCGGCCAGGGCCATCCCGCGCGCTCGCCGACCTCCTCGACTACGCGATCGATCTCGGAGATGTCTGGATCGCGAGAGCCGACCGGATTGCGCTGTATTGGCGCGACCAAACCGGCGGAACATCGCGGTCTACGATAGACAACTGACGATAAGGGACAAGCACATGGACACGCCAGTAGGAGATATCGCCTTCATCAATGGCAAGGTCATCACCGGAGGGTTCGAACCATCGACTGCCACCGGCGTCGCGATCCGTCTCGGTCGCATCGCTGCTGTTGGCAGCGACAGCGAAGTGCGCGCAGCGATCGGCCCACACACTGAAGTGATTGACCTGAAAGGGCGCACGATCGCTCCAGGGCTGAACGATGCCCATTGTCACCCGATGTGGGTCGGGTTGGGCATGACCACGGTCAATTGCGCCAGCCCTCCCAACGCCACCGTTGCGGACATCGTTCAGCGGATCGCAGAACGCGTGCGGGCGACGCCAACCGGGGGTTGGGTCATGGGCCGTGGGTACGACCAGGCCCGTCTGGACGACCAGCGCCACCCCACTCGCTATGACCTCGACCCAGTGTCGCCAAACAACCCTGTCATCGTCGTGCGCGCCTGCGGCCACATTGCTGCCGTCAATTCGCGCGCCCTGGAACTGGCTGGCATCGACCGGAACACCCCCGACCCGGAAGGGGGTACGATCGACCGTGACGCGCACGGCGAGCCGACCGGCGTCGTGCGCGAGGCCGCGCAGACGTTGGTGCGCTCTGTCATGCCAGAACCCACGAAAGAGCAGCTACAAGCAGCGTTGATTGCCGCTGGGAACGATTTCCTGTCCAAAGGGGTCACCAGCGTCGCTGAGGCAGGTATCTACAACCCGACGCAGATGCGCGCCTATGTAGACCTGCGGAACGAAGGACGCCTGCCGGTACGCACTTACCTGATGATGATGATCGACGAGATGCTCGACCACATGATCGCGTTGGGCATCCGCACCGGGTTTGGTGACGAGTGGCTGCGCATCGGCCCCGCCAAGTTCTTCCTCGACGGGTCTATCGGTGGTCGCACCGCGCGCATGTCGCGGCCATACGAGGGTGAAGAGAGCAACGTCGGCTTGTGGATGGATGACCCGGAAGCGATGAAGGCGCGCTTCGTGCGGGCACACAAGGCCGGCTTCCAGTGCTGCGCCCATGCCATCGGCGATGCCGCCATCACGTTGCTCCTCGACGCCTACGAGCAAGCTCTTGCCGAAGACCCGCGCCCAGACCACCGCCATCGTATCGAGCACTGCTCGATCGTGGACCTTGAGATGGTCCGGCGCATCAAGCGCGTCGGCGCGGTGCCGATCCCAGGCACCAGCTTCCTCTACGCCTTTCAGAACGCCTACATTCAGAACCTGGGCATGGAGCGCATCCGCTACGCCTACGGCATGAACACCTATTACGAGCATGGCATCGTCGCGGCCGCTTCTACCGACGCCCCAGTCGTCAGCACCAGCGCCACCATTGGTCTGCAAACGATGCTGACCCGCCGCAGTGAGGAGGGCCAAGTGCTCTGGGAGGAGGAAGCTGTCTCTTTGGAGGAGGCGGTGCGCGCCTATAGCTACAACGGCGCCTACGCCTCGTTTGAGGAGCGCATTAAGGGCACACTGGAAGTTGGCAAACTGGGCGATGCCGTCGTGTTCGAGACCGATATCAGCGCCGTACCGGCACATCAGGTTGGTGCGGTTCAGGTGGACCTCACTATCGCCGACGGACGCATCGTGTACGATCGAGAGGCGGCCGGTCGGGCCACAGCGCAGTAGCCGGAGCCACGAAAGGAGTCAACGGTGACGACGATTCAATTTCTGGGCCACTCTGCATTCACACTCGCAGCCGACGACAAGTTGGTCGCAGTTGACCCGTTTCTGAGCGGTAATCCGAAGGCGACGATGTCTGCCGACGACCTCAACCCAACGGCGATCCTCGTGACCCACGGCCACGCCGACCACATCGGCGACACGGTGAGCATCGCGCGTCGCACCGGCGCGCCCGTGTTCGGCATCGTCGAACTGGCCGGGTACCTCGGCGGCCAGGGTATCGAGGCGACTGGGTTCAACCTGGGCGGCACAGCATCCTTCGATGGCGGGTCGGTCAAGCTCGTCCCAGCCTGGCACTCGTCCTGCCCGGGCGATGGTCAGTATGTCGGGACCCAAGCCGGCATGGTCGTGCGCTTTGGCGGCAAGACGGTGTATTTTGCCGGAGACACCTGCCTCTTCCTGGACATGCAGCTCATCGGCGACGAGGAGCTCGATATCGCCGTCCTACCGATCGGCGATTTCTACACGATGGGTCCGAAGGATGCCGTGCGCGCCGTCAAGTTCCTGCGACCCAAATTCGTCATTCCCTGCCACTACAACACGTTCCCTCCGATCGAGCAGGACGCAGCCGAGTTCAAGAAACAAGTCGAGGAGCAGACATCGACCAAGTGCGTCGTTCTGCAACCCGGCGAGAGCTGGGAAATCTCCTGAACGCAGGTGGGCCAGGTGAGCGACGAACGTGCCAGGCTCACAGCGGAGATGGCCCGGACGACCTTCCAACGCAAGGTTGTCAGCCGAGAAACGCCGTCCGAGGTCCTGGATGAGGCGATACGGTTCTTTGGTGAACGTGGCTACCGGGCCGGCAGAAGTGGCCGGCCCAACCAGGCCTATGTCATCGGGGGTCGCGAAGGAGCTCTCCCACGGGTGACCGCCGAGATCCTCGTCCAGGCAGGCGTCGGCCGCGCAGGCACGACCTTGGTCACCATCTCCGGCTTCGGGGAGCAGCTTTCCGAGCATTTGCGGGCATTTGCCGCGCATTTGCGCTCACAACCAACCAGGGCCAACCCAGATGGGTAAGCGCGCCATCACAACCGCCCCTAGAGCAGCGATCTCATCTCCGCTGGCGGTACAATGGCTTGTCGCAGGCGAAGCCGGCGTAGACAACGCCATGCGAGCAGCCGGTTATCCGCGCCCCCGTAGTTCAGTGGATAGAACGGCGGCCTTCTAAGCCGCATGTCGCAGGTTCGATTCCTGCCGGGGGTACCAATCTCGTTGTTCACCCCATTGCAACAGGAAGGCGCATACCATGCAGACAGAGGTGCTCTACGGTCCGGCGTATGCCTTGGCGCGCATATCACTTGGCCCGAACGAAAGTGTGCGGGCGGAGTCAGGCGCGATGGTCGGCATGAGCGCCGATATCGAGTTGCAGACCGGCACGTCCGGCGGGTTCTTGCGCGCACTCAAGCGCTCAACCCTCGGTGGTGAGTCGTTCTTCGTCAATACCTTCACAGCCCCAGCTGGCGGTGGCGAAGTGACATTGGCGCCCTCCCTCCCTGGCGACATACTCGTGCTGGAATTGCGCGACGAGGAGTACAAGGTCCAGGGCGGTGGCTACCTGGGTTCGTCACAGGGCATTGAGATCGATACCAAGTGGGGTGGGGCACGCTCCTTCTTCGGGGGCGACGGCTCGTTCTTCATGCTCAGCTGCCGGGGCAGCGGTTCGCTGATCGTCGCCAGCTACGGCGCGCTGCACCGGGTGCGCCTGGAAGCAGGCCAACGTTATACCGTTGACACAGGCCACGTCGTCGCCTTCTCGCAGGGCATGGGCTTTCAAGTGCGCCGGATCGGCGGCCTGAAGTCGACGATTTTCAGCGGCGAGGGGTTGGTTGTTGACCTCAGCGGGCCTGGTGATCTGTACCTGCAGACACGGAGCCAGCCCGCGCTGATTGGGTACCTTTCGCGCTTCTTTGGCACATCGCAGTCAAGTTAGCGGCTCTTCAACCTACAGGAGAAGTATGGACCAGATTGACGTCCACCTACGGTTCTTTGCGATCATGCGCGAGCGCATCGGCGAATCACACCGCACGATCAGCTTGCCAAAGGCGAGCACAGTGCAAGATGTGCTGCTGTACGTCAACCGTGAGTTCGCAGAGCTCGCCCCACTGTTCCGCACCTCGATGGTGATGCGCAACCAGGAGTATGTCGACCCTACAGAGCCGCTGTCCGATGGCGACGAGGTGGCCTTTATCCCACCGGTGAGCGGCGGAGACAGCGACCATGTGCGGGTACACCCACATGCCCTGGACGCTACCGCGATCACCGCGTTGGTCGAGCGCGACGCCGCGGGGGCGATCGTCACCTTCCAGGGCACGGTGCGCGATACCGCACGCGGGCGCCAGGTGCGTTGGCTCGACTACGAAGCCTACCCTGAGGCGGCCGAAAAGATGCTGGCGCGCATCGCTGGCGAAATGCGCGAGCGCTGGCCCGTGCTTGCAATCGCCATCGAGCACCGCACCGGTCAGCTCGACATCGGTGAAGTCAGCGTGGTGATTGCAGTGTCGAGCGCGCATCGTGATGCAGCGTTCGCCGCTGCAGCGTACGCAATCGAGCGCATCAAGCAGATTGTCCCGATCTGGAAGAAAGAAGCCTACGCGGATGGCGAGGTCTGGATTGGTAGCGAAGCGGCCTACCAGGCAGAACTGGGACGTGTGCCGTCGTAGCGCCGCGCAGCGCTCACGTGGCTCACGGTAATTGGCGAAGGGGGAGAATGTGCCGACACTCAGCGATCTCTTGCAACAAGTCGAAGCAGCGCGCCAGGAAGCGATTGAATTGACCCAGGCGCTCGTCCGCATCCCATCCGTCAACACCGGACGGCATAACGAACCACCATGGCCCCCAACGGGCCGGCCAGCCGACGGCGAGTCCTACCCAGTGCCGATCGTCAACTACGACGCAACTGGATCCGTTCCCACAGGAGACGAGCTTCCTGCAGCTGAGTTGCTGCGCGAGCGGTTTGCCGCCGAAGGCATCGACGCCGCCGTCTACCAGTCGGGCGAGAACCGTGGCAACGTCGTTGCGCGCATGGGGACACAGGGCGCGCGGCCGAAACTGCTGCTGATGTCGCACCTTGACGTGGTGCCGGTGGAAGACCGCTCACAATGGACCCACGACCCGTTTGGCGCAGAGATCGCCGAAGGGCGCCTGTGGGGGCGTGGGTCTGCAGACATGAAATGCATTGCCGCGGCTCAGGCGATGGCGATGATCGTGTGCAAGCGCGCTGGCCTTCCGCTCAAGGGCGAAGTGGTCTACGCCTCATGCGCCGACGAGGAGTCTGGCGGAGCCTACGGGTTTGGCTGGATGACGCAGCACTATCCCGAGATCTTGCGCGCTGACTATGCCGTCAACGAGGGCGGTGGCGCGCCAATTCGCACACCCGACGGGTTGATCTACCCAATCAACACTGGCGAAAAGGGCCGGCTGGAAGCCCGCATATACATCACTGGCCGTGGGTATCACGCATCTCAACCGTGGCGGGCCGACAACGCCATCTACAAGGCCGAAGAGGTGATCCGGCGCATTCGCACCTACCAGCCGGAAATCTCGACCGACATCGACCTGTTCCGCCATCTCGACACCCTTGCCGGCGTCACGGAGGAGGTCACGAACGAGAACATCGACCGCATCATCGCCGATATTGCCAGCACTAATGAGAACCTGGCGTCGTTTCTCCGCGCCGCCAGCCGGATGACCTGGGTCGCCTCAATGATCAACGCTGGAGTAAAGTCCAACAGCGTCGCGGAAAAGTGCCAGATCACCTGTGATGTCCGCACGTTGCCGCACCAGTCCCCAGCGTATGTCCAGCAGGAACTGGAGAAGCTCCTGGGAGACTTGTCCGGCGTCCAGGTCGAAGTGATCGAAACATCGGTCTCAAACGCCTCCCCGTTCGATCACCCGTTCACCGACCACGTCATGGCAGCAACCCGCACGGCCATCGGGCGCGACGACGTGCAGTTCACGCCAGGCATCACGGTTGGCTTCACCGATTCGCGCTTCGTCCGGCCACTGGGCAATATCGCCTTCGGGTTCATGCCCGGTCACCCGGATTCGGACCCGAGCAAGTCGGGAGCGCACAACATCAACGAGTCGATCGACTTGGAAACGATCAACACCATGGCGCGCTTCATCGTCACGCTGATCTGGGAAACTGTTGCACAGCAAGACTGACCATTGAACGAACACGACAAGGGGCGCGCTACGTGCCGCGCCCTTTGTCGTGTCTCGCTTATTGCATTCAGACGTGCATGTCGAACCAGCGCAGGATGTGTTCCAGGCGCTCGATGCGATGTTTCGGCTGGCCCGTCCGGGACATCCCGTGGCTTTCGTCCGGAAAGCGCACGAACTCGACCGTTTTCCCCAGCCGTTTCAGCGCGATGTAGAGCTGCTCCGCCTGTTCCATGGGGCAGCGGTAGTCCTCCTCCTGCTGCTCGATAAGCAGCGGGGTCTCGATGTTTGCGACATAGGTGAGCGGGGATAGCTCAAAGTAGATCTCTGGGTCTTCCCACGGCAGTGCGCCAACCGTCTGCTCGGCGGAGGCGTGGAAGATGTCGTCGGTGCCGAACATCGAGTACATGTTGGAGATCGTGCGCCCGGTCACGGCAGCTTTGAAGCGGGTCGTGTGGCTGATAACCCAGTTCGTCATGAACCCGCCATAGGAGCCACCCAGCACTGCCAGACGTTCGCCGTTCACCCAGCCTTGGGCGATTGCCCAATCCACGGCAGCCATCTGGTCGGGGAAGTCGTTGATCCCCCATGCCCGGAACAGCTGGCCGGCAAACTCGTCGCCGTAGCCGGTTGAACCGCGCGGGTTGGTATACAGAACACCGTAGCCACGCGCCGCCAGTAACTGGAACTCGTGCATCATCGTCTCGCCGTACATACCGAACGGCCCACCGTGGATCTCCAGCGCCAGCGGATACAGGTTCCCCGTCGTAATGCCGACCGGTTGCATGATCCAGCCATGCACCGGCGTGCCGTCAGCACTGCTCACGACGAACGGCTGCGGCTCCGACAACGCGACGTCTTCCAGCCAGGCGTCGTTGTGCCCGGTGAGCCGGCGCTCTTCCGTACCGTTGGCGACGCACACGAATAGCTCACCAGGAGTCGTCGCGGTATTCGCCGCATACACAAAGCCGCCGTCCGGCAGCCGGTCGATCGCGCCCACCCGCCGGCGTCCACTGGTAAGCGGCAGGACATCGCCGCCTGCAAGTGGCACACGGGCCATCTGCACCGTGCCCGCGTCACTGAACACCACGTTCACAGCCGATCCATCCGGCTCCCAGAGCGGTGGGCGCACCGGATAGCTGATGACATCGGCGATGCAACCATCGGTGCACGAGCGGTCGAAGTCCGCCGTCAGCGACTGCGGCGCTCCGCCACTGGCCGCGACGACAAACACCTCGGTGCGCGGCGAATCGCTCTTCAGCCGGCGTGTGCCGTACATCGCGATCTGTGTCCCATCCGGCGACCAGCTCGGACGCGACCAAGCGCCTGTGCCATCGGTCACTTTGCGGATCTGCTTGCCCTGCACCCGTATCGCGTAGATATCGCGCACGTTGCTGTATTCCCAGCCGTCGTTGCGGTTCGACGCGCAAGCCAGCTCGTGTCCACTCGGTGACCAGCTCACTCCCTGGTGCTCATAGGCGCCATCAGTTAATTGACGAGCACTCCCGCTTTCGACGTCGATCACAAACACTTGGCGGTACTTGTCGTCGAGATAGCCCTCGCCGTCGAAGCGATAGCGCGGGGTCGTCACCACACGCACGCCCGATGCTGGGCGCGGCGGCCCGATAAGGACTTTCGAGACCGCTGCAATCGCGCGGCCGTCGGGCGACCAGGCAAACTCCTCAACCGGCTCCGCCAGGCTCGACAGGCGCACCGGCTCGCCGCCAGTGACGGAGATCGTCCAGATCTGGCCCTTGCCCTTGTCGTCATCATTGCGGTCGCTGGTAAACGCGATGGTCATCCCATCGGGCGACCAGCGCGGCTGACCATCGCGGTGCTTCCCGCTGGTCAGTCGGTAGCACTCCCCACTCGCGAGGTCAACCAGCCAGAGTGCTGCGACGTAGCGGTTTCCCTTGTCTTCCGCTTGCGTGACGGTGTAGACCACCCGCCTGCCGTCAGGCGATGCCTGTGGGTCATTGACTTGGCGGATCTGATAGAGATCCTCTGCGGTAACCTTGCGTTTTTCCCCGTGAGCCACCCAACGCTCCTCTGATACCCGGCTAAACGTCTCCGTGACCGATAATCGACCGCGCCACGAGTGCTGCGACCACTCCGATCATCCCAAAGATCAGCACGACCAGAAAGGCTGCCAAACCCTGGACTGTCCCATTGTTGATCATTGTCGTCCGGATTGGTTCCACTGCGAACCCCGGTGCGGCGATCGCGCTGCCGTGCAGAACGGCTGCGACAACCGCGGCCGCGGCCATCGCACCTGCGGCCCAGATACCGTCGCTATTGATCGTGGCCAGCAGTATCCCGATCGCGATCATGCCCGGCAAGAGCCAGGCAGCATTCATCGTCAACGGCGCAAAGGGCCGCAGGTCGTTTGTCGTCGCCGCGAAGAGCCCTGCCGAAGCCACGCCGGCCAACAGCGCGCTGGCTACGGCAAACAGCCATTTCATGCTCATCCGATATAGCGCGTGCCGAAGGGGATCCAGGTAGGCTCCCCGTGCTCCAAGTGGATCAGGATACGCCCCTGAAGGATCCACTCGATCTCGACATCACCAAGTTGCTCGATATAGGTTTCATCATCGATGGCTGCGGTGATCGTCAGCACTGTCGATTCCCTTCCGGGAAGCAAGTGCTCTTCACGGAGCACACCTCCCCCAACAGTGTGGACCCCAGCTGCCAGGCGCAAATCGAGGGACTCGATCACGAGCGGCGCGTCGGTCGGGTTGCCAACCCGAATTGCGACAATTACCGGTTCATTAGCGGCGGTGAAGGTGAATCCCTCCAGCGAGAGCTCCAGGCGATCATAGGCGGTGTACGCATCAACGGAGCGACGCGTGGCCGTCGCCAGGTTGAGCCCAAATGCGACCGCGAGCGCACCGAGCAGCACCAGTGCAGCGATCGGCACGAACCCTCTAGCGTTCCGACGCATAGGGTGCACCAAGCAAGATGGCTTCTAAGCGCGTGCCAGCAGGTAACACGTCCTCTCCGGGCGGCACGACAAGGAACCCGTTTGAACCGACGAACGACATCAGGCGAGCCGAGATCTGGTTTCCGGTATTGCGCGCATGCAGCGTGCCATCCTCAGCGACCCAGACAACCGCCCGCTGGTGCTCGATGCGGTCGGACGGTTGCAGCGTGTGGGTGATGGTTACGGGTACGCGCGGCGCAACGTCGGCCGGCGCACCCTGCATCATCCGCAACGCCGGCGCGACGAATGTTTCAAACCCGACCAGGCACGACACCGGGTTTCCCGGTAACCCGAACAACAGCGCACGATCCGTCGTCGCGAAATTGAACGGCTTGCCAGGTTTCATGAAGATACGGCGGATGTGCACCTCTGCCAGTTCGCCGAGCAACCCCTTGACGAGGTCCCGGTCACCCATCGACACCCCGCCACTCGTGATAACCACATCCGCGCGAGCAAGGGCATCCGCAAAAGCGGCACGCAACGCTGCCTCTTCATCTCGCACCAGTCCGCTGAGGACCACGTCTGCACCAACCCGTCGAGCCGCTTGAACCAACGAGAAGCGGTTGGAATCGCGGATCTGGCCCGGCCCAGGTTGTGCGTCTGGGGGGACGAGCTCGTTGCCAGTTGAGAACACCGCAACGCGCGGACGGCGGCCCACCACCACGGTTGCGTAACCGAGGCTTGCGAGAATGCCGAGCTCCGCCGGACCGAGCCGCGTCCCGGCAGGAATGAGCAAGTCTCCGCGTCGCAAATCGGTGCCAATCGGGCGGATGTTCTCCCCTTCGCGCACCACCTGCTGGCGTATCTCGACCCGCCCGTTCGTCATGACGGTGTTCTCGACAGGAACGACAGCGGTCGCTCCCGGGGGTATCGGCGCGCCTGTCATGATCCGCGCGACCTGTCCGAGGGCAACCATCTCGCCCGGTGCGTCCCCGGCGAAACCGGCCCCGACAATCTCACGTATGGGTGAGGTGTCGGTATGGAGCACAGCAAACCCATCCATGGTCGCCGCAGGAAACGGCGGAAGGTCAACATCTGCGACCAGATCGTATGCGAGGTAGCGGTCCCCAGCATCCTCCAACGCAACGTCTTCCGGCTCCAGCCGAGAGACCCGAGCGAGGACGATCGACCGGGCCTCGTCCGGGTGCAACATGCGATCCAGCGTCAACGCGCTCATGCCAGCCTCCAGTTCAAGGCTCCGCTACCTTTCCGAATGATAGCGCGGGAACAGATATAGAGCCGCCTGACCTGGTTGCTGTAGTGGTTGCATCGATTTGGCAAACTTGTGGCAACATCACGCGCATACTGCGACCCGATGGCGTGCATCGTTCCTGAGCGCGGCTGCAAAGGCGATTTCTATGGCGACTCCGGCAACCGCAATTGAGAGCGCCCACAACGGCGCCGACCTCGCAGACTTACTGGCGGTAATCCACCAGGAAACGCCAGGCATGGATACTGCGCTCATCGAGCGCGCCTATCAGTTCGCCGAAGCAGCACATGCCGGACTGCGCCGCAAGTCGGGTGAACCGTACATCTCACACCCCACCGAGGTTGCCATCATCCTCGCGCGCATGCAGATGGACCCGGAGACGATCGCGGCGGCGCTGCTGCATGACGTTGTCGAAGATACCGATGTCACCATCCAGGAAGTTGAGAAGGCCTTCGGAGGGCGAATTTCCGCGCTCGTTGAAGGGGTAACCAAACTGAGCCGCATCCCCTGGTCGGGCGACCTGGGCGATGACGAGCTTGCATCGCGCGAGAAGGAGCGCCAAGCCGAGAGCCTGCGCAAAATGTTCCTGGCCATGGTCGCTGATGTGCGCGTCGTCCTCATCAAACTGGCCGACCGGCTGCACAACATGCGCACATTGGAACACGTCAGTCGCGCATCACAAACCAAAGTCGCACAGCAAACAATGGAGATTTACGCCCCGCTGGCGAACCGTCTCGGCATCTGGCAGTTCAAGTCGGAATTGGAAGATCTGTCGTTCCGGTATCTCGACCCGCAAACATACTTCGCCATCGAACGAGCGCTCGAACGGCGGGGCATCGACCGCGCGAAGTACATCCGCGATGTCGAAACGCAGTTGCGCAACGCGCTTGCCGAAGCAGGCATCGAGGCGGAGATCACCGGCCGTGAAAAGCACATTTACTCGATCTGGCGCAAGATGCAGCGTAAGGATGCTGGATTCGAACAGATCTACGATGTGACTGGGTTCCGAGTGCTTGTTGCGGAAAAACGCGATTGCTACGGTGCGCTCGGTGTCATTCATGCGTTGTGGCACCCAGTCCCGAATGAATTCGACGACTACATCGCGACCCCAAAAGAAAGCATGTACCAATCGCTCCACACCGCAGTCGTGGGGCCCGAGGGGCATGCAATCGAGATCCAGATCCGCACGACCGAAATGCACCTCGTTGCCGAGTTTGGCATTGCGGCCCACTGGCGTTACAAAGAGGGCCGCCGCATGGACCAGTATGTGGAAGCGAAGGTAGACTGGCTGCGCCAGCTCATGGACTGGCGTGACGAAGTCGTCGATGCTCAGGAATTCGTCGAGTCACTGAAATCCGACGTGTTCCAGGAGATGATCTACGTCTTCACGCCCAAGGGCGATATTGTTGAGCTGCCCGCCGGAGCCACCGCAATCGATTTCGCCTATCGCATCCACACCGAAGTCGGCCACCAGTGCGTCGGCGCAAAGGTCAACGACCAGCTCGTGCCACTCAACTACAAGTTGCAGAACGGGGAGGTCGTGCGGGTCATGACCTCCAAGACCAAGGTCGGCCCCAGCCGCGACTGGCTCATGGCAAGCAGTGGCTACGTCACGACCGCGTCGGCGCGCGAGAAGATCCGCCAGTGGTTCCGCCGTCGTGAGCGCGACGAAAACATCGCCCAGGGGCGCGATATCCTCGAACGCGAACTGCGCCGCCTCGGCATTGAGGCCAAGCTCGATGACATCGCCCGCCACTTCCCGTCATACCAACGGGTGGATGACTTCCTGGCCGCCGTCGGCTACGGCGCGGTGTCGCCGCAACAGATCACCGCGCGGCTCGTCGAAACGCGCGAACCGGAGGTGCTCGCCCCACCTCCGACTCAGACGAAGTCCCCAGTCGCTACAGGCCTGCAGGTCATGGGTGTTGGCGACCTCTACACCCGCCTGGCGAACTGCTGCAAGCCGGTCTACGGTGATGAGATCGTCGGATATGTCACACGCGGCCGTGGCATTACCGTCCATCGCGCCGATTGCCCCAACATGCGCAACGTTGGCGACGACGGACGTAAGGTCGAAGTCTCCTGGGGCGACCAAGCGAAACAGTCATACCCAGTCGCGATCCGCATCAGCGCCTGGGACCGTGTCGGTCTGCTGCGCGACATCACCACGTTGGTCGCCGACGAGAAAGTCAACTTGCTTACCGTTCTGACCAACGTCCAGGAAGACCGTACCGTTTCCTTGCTGATGACCGTTGAAGTCGACGGTGTCCGCCAGCTCAGCCGGTTACTCCAGAAGCTTGAGTCGGTGCGCGACGTGTTCGATGTCCGTCGCGACGCCCCACTGCGGGTCGACGGCGCTACATCTCTCCCGACGAGCGCACCGTCGTTGACCTCCTAACTGTGCCGCTTCTCGGTCACTTCCTCAAACTTTTCAGCCAGACGCTGCCGGTGTGTCTTGCGACGGCTACGGCGCGAGTCGGCCAGTTTCTCGGCCTCCAGCGCGGCTTCGTCCCAGATCAGCTCGGCATCGGCAATGTGGACGATATCACCCGGTTGGATGCCCAGGTTCTCCAGGCTGCGTGAGATCCCCGAGGCTTCGAGAATGCGTTGGAAGCGTTCAGCAGCTTCCTCGTTCTTGAAGTCAGTCATCTTGAGCGAACGCTCGATTTTGACCCCGCGCACCGCGAAGTGATGCCGTGACAACTGCTCCGTCTCCCAGTACGACTCGTCCACGTCATCAAGTCGGTAGACACGTTCTTCCGCCACCGGCAGCTGGGACACCGCGCGCGGGATCTCTCGCAGGCGCTCGGCAATGGCAACGAGCATCTCGCGCACACCTTCCCCGGTGACGCCCGATACCTCGAAGATGCGCTCGACACGCCCGCTCAGTGCTGCGCGGATGCGCGGGGCCTGTTCGCGCGCTTCTGGCAGGTCGATCTTGTTGATCGCCAGGAAGCACGGTTTGGACGCGATCTCTTCGGAGTACGCGGCAAGCTCCTGCGCAACTAGCTCGAAATCCTCCAGCGGGTCACGACCCTCCAGCCCGCCAGAGCCGTCCAACACATGTACCAGCAACCGGGTCCGCTCGACGTGCCGAAGGAACTCGTGACCCAGGCCAACCCCTTCGGCAGCCCCTTCAATCAGCCCAGGGATGTCTGCCATCACAAACGTTTCGCCGCCGGGGCCGCCGATCTCAACGACGCCGAGATTTGGCTCAAGCGTCGTGAACGGGTAGTCGGCAATCTTTGGCCTGGCCGCGCTTGAAGCAGCCAGCAATGTCGATTTCCCAGCATTCGGGAAACCGACAAGCCCGACGTCGGCAATCAGCTTCAGCTCCAGACGGATCCAGCGTTCGGCCCCAGGCTCACCAAGCTCAGCAATCCGCGGGGCTTGTTTGATCGACGTGACAAAATGCGAGTTGCCCAAACCCCCGCGTCCGCCCTTGGCAACCAGCAACTCCTGCCCTTCTGCCGTGAGGTCGGCGATCGGTTCACCGGTCTCGTCATCAATGACGACCGTTCCGGGCGGAACAGCAATGTAGAGATCCTCGCCCTGCTTGCCGGCTTTGTTCGAGCCGCGACCGGGTTGACCGTGCTGAGCGCGGAAGTGCTGCTTGTAGCTGAAGGGCAACAACGTCGAAAGATGTGGGTCCACCCGGAGATAGACGTTGCCGCCACGTCCTCCATCGCCGCCATCCGGCCCACCAAATGGGACGAATTTCTCGCGGCGAAACGAAGCCGCGCCATTACCACCGTTGCCGGCGCGGACATAGATGCGTGCTGTATCGTGCATTGGTACGTACCTGTTCGCGAACATCGGTCGTTCAACGAACAAGCCTGCCACATCGTGGCCAGCCGAGCAGTCGGCGCCGAATGCGCCTACTGGTCGAGGTAATCGCGCAACTTCTTGGAACGACTCGGGTGACGCAGCTTGCGCAGTGCTTTGGCCTCGATCTGCCGGATCCGCTCGCGGGTAACGCTGAATTCGCGGCCGACCTCTTCAAGCGTCCTAGCCCGGCCATCCTCCAAGCCAAAACGCAGCTCGAGCACTTTACGCTCGCGTTCGGAGAGCGAGCCGAGCACATCGTCCATCTGCTCCTTGAGCATTTGAGCAGATGCGGCGTCGGCCGGCGCAGGAGCCTTCTGGTCTTCGATAAAGTCTCCCAGGTTCGAGTCTTCCTCTTCGCCGATTGGCATCTCCAGCGAGACCGGCTCTTGTGAGATTTTCTGGATTTCCCGCACCTTCTCTGGCGACAGCTCCAGTTCACGCGCGATCTCTTCCGACGTTGGTTCGCGGCCCAGCTCTTGCTGCAAGCGGCGTGAGGTGCGGATCAAGCGGTTGATCGTCTCGACCATGTGTACTGGGATGCGGATCGTGCGCGCCTGGTCGGCGATGGCGCGGGTGATTGCCTGCCGGATCCACCAGGTGGCATAGGTTGAGAACTTGAACCCCTTGTGGTGTTGAAACTTCTCGACCGCGCGGATGAGCCCCAGGTTGCCTTCCTGGATGAGGTCGAGCATCGACATGCCACGCCCGACGTACTTCTTTGCGACGCTGACTACCAGGCGCAAGTTCGCCTCGGTGAGCTTCTCGCGAGCGCGGTCGCCGCGCTGGATCATCTTCCGGTACGACTCAGCCATCTGCGTTGTCGACCGGGCAATGATCGCCTCGGCCTCCTCCGGCTCGACCCAGTCCGCTGGCCCGTCGAGGCGTCGTTGCAATTCTCTCGGCAACAGGTCCCACTCGACGCGCCGCCGGCGAAGCTCCTCCTCATACGCTTCGGCGGAGACGTTCGACGCCTTCACAACGTCGTTGAACACCTGTTCCGAGATTTGCAACACCGGCAGAACCGCTGCCATCATCCGCAACTTGCTCTCTGGCGCCTCTTCAGGGTAGGCCGCGTGAAACAATCGTTCGACGAAACGCCAGCCATCTTGGAACGCGGCGTAGACATTGCGGGCGATGACATCGGCGCTTGGGCTTGAACCGTCCTCGTCAACTCCCAAATGCTTCACCAAGTAGTCGCGCCGCTCCATCGCCTGCGCCAGCTCGACCTCCTGCTCGGCAGTGAGCAGCGGTACCCGGCCAATTTCACGTAGGTACATGCGCACCGGGTCATCGAGGTTGACGCCGGCGAGGTCAATGTCGGCAATACGGGGATCATCGAGTGTCGCATCGACGGCCGAAAATTCATCAGCTACTTCGACGAGCTCGCCCGTCTGTGCTTCGCGTGTAACCGGGATGCCAAGTTCCGCAAGGCGGGTCTCTATCGCCTCCATCGTGGCAAGATCAGTCTCCTGGTCTATCCCAGCGCGCAGCTCCTCATACGCCAGATATCCCTGGCTGAGAGCGACGCTGACGAAGCGCTCGACCAGTTCCTGGTTCGGCTCACGTTCCACGTCTCCATCCGCCCCAACAGCCGCATCCGAATGGATGAAGCCGTTCGAGTTGATGGGCTGGGTGAGGTTTTCGGGATTTTCGGACACGAAGGCGTCCTCCCTGGGACATCAGGTCACGGATTGCAGTGTCCGTACGGTCGGAGTGATACTACGATTCTTCGGACGACGCAAATGACACTCAGGTCCTGTATCCATCTTCTGGTGCAATGTCGCGAGCCAGCAGATCCTCGAATCGTTCGCGGCGCTGGACGAGGCGTGCGGTTCCATGCTCCACAAACACCACTGCAGGTCGAAGAGCTAGATTGTAATTGCTCGCCATCGCTAGGCAATAGGCTCCGGCAGCTGGTACTGCCAACAAGTCCCCGTACCGGCTTGGCGGCAACGCTACCCGCTCGATTAAGACATCCCCCGATTCACAGTACTTGCCGGCAATCGTCAACCACTCCATCTCTCCGACGCTCGGCTTGCCGACCAGTTCCGCCGTGTACACGGCGCCATACAGCGGCGGGCGAATATTGTCGGCCATACCCCCATCGACCGAAACATAGGTCCGTACTCCGGGAATCACCTTGCGTGCACCCAGCGTGTAGACCGCCACCCCCGCCGGCCCGACGATGCTGCGACCCGGTTCGGTCGTCAACACGGGAGACGGCAGGTCCCAGCGCTCGGCAGCCAGCGTCGCAGCACGCCCGATCTGCTCGGCATACGCTGTAAGCGCTACATCTGGATCGCCTTCTTCGTAGCGCACGCCAAACCCGCCACCTGGGCTGATCTCTTCTGGAACAATCCCGAAACGGTCGCGCATCGTTCCGGCAAACTCGAACAGCGTGTCAACCGTCTCGATGAACGGCTCCACTTCGAAGATCTGCGAGCCAATGTGAGCGTGATACCCGCGCAGATACAGGCCAGGCGTATCCAGCACCGCCTGCACTGCACGCTCGGCATCTCCGGTCGAGATACCCAAGCCAAACTTGGAATCGACGATACCCGTCTTGCGGTAGTCGTGCGTATGGACATCGATCCCCGGGTTGAGCCGAAGGAGCACAGTGACAGGCGTCGAACGGCCGCGAGTCAACTCATCCAGCAAGCGGATCTCATCAAAGTTGTCGATAATGATTTCCCCGATGCCCGCGTCGAGCGCCATCTGCAATTCATCCGGGGACTTGTTGTTGCCATGGAACGCGATGCGGTCGGCTGGGAACCCGGATCGCAGTGCTACATAGAGCTCACCACCCGAAACGACATCGAGGTTGAGTCCCTCGTCTCGGATGAGCTGCAGAAGCGCAGGGGCTACCCATGCCTTCCCAGCATAGGTCACCTTCGGTCGTTCGTACGCTGAACCGAGCGCCTGTTTGTGCAGGCGGCAGCGCGCACGAATTGTCGCGACATCGAAGAGGTACAGTGGCGTGCCGTACTCGGCCGCCAGGTCGGCGACTGCCACTCCTCCGATGACCAGCGCTCCATCAGGCGACCGCTCGGTCGTATCCGGCCAGAGCATTCCTACCTCACCAAGCTTGAGCGGTGTTTCCGGTTTGGCACGACACGGTGATGTCGGAAGATCACCTGGTTACAGCACACTGGGTGTCGCTGCCCATCACTGCCGGCGCGTTTGGCGTGCCGGCACAGTATACCGCTACGTTGCGTGCCACATGGTGCAAGCCCGCGGTCAGTTCGCAGCTGCGATGATTTCTACTTCGTTGCCATCAGGATCATCAATATAGAGCGTACGTGAAGCAACGACTGGGTGTGCGCCACCACGTGGGTTGAACCCGTGCGCGCGCAAGGCTTGTAGAACGGCGTCGAAGTCGGCCGGCGCAACCTCAAGCGCAAGGTGGTGCAACGTCCGGGGCGCGCTAAACGGTGCTGCCCCCTGTGGCAATGGCACGAGCACAAGCATTTGCGGAATACCTGCTTGCCCCGGCCCCACTCGCAGGAACACTGGGCCGGGCGAACCCAGCACCTCAAGCCCTAACAGGTCACGATAGAAGGCGAGCGATGCCTGTAGGTCGTGGACGTTCAGCACAATCTCCGCCAAGCCGCGAATGTTGGCCCCGGACATGTAGCAAACTCCTGTTCCACCGGCGCTGGCTACTGGATATGCGGTAGCACGTCACTTGCCAGAAGCTCAAGCGCCTCAATATCGTCGTGGTCGTGCAGCTGGAGCATGATCAACGCTACTCCCATAGTTTGACGCTGGAGCACCTGCTCGACGATTTCGTCCGGTGTCCCGACCAATGAGCCGCGCGCTTTCATTCCAGCGGCCAGGTCCTCAGGGTCGCTACCTGCCGTTGCGGGGATAATCTCCTGGATCTTGGCAGCTCTGCGACGAATCTCAGCTCGGTCGCGCCCCACAATGAAGGCGGTCATGATCGACTGGCGGATCGTCGCCGGGTCACGGCCGACATCGGCGCAGTGACGCTTCAACACCTCTACCTTGGCAGCATAGGCATCGGGCGGCATCGTGGTTGCGTTCCAGTCGTCGGCGTACTCTGCCACCATGCGCAGTGTGCGCTTCTCGCCCGCGCCGCCAATCACCAGGCGCACCTTACCGTTGCGCAGCGGGGTTGGTCGTGATTGCGCGTCGTTCAGTTGAAAGTGCTTTCCCGCAAAGGACACGGTTTCCCCTGTCCAGAGCAGGGTCATGACCTGCAGGGCTTCTTCCATCCGGTCCATGCGCTCCTTCAGCGGGAGCAGGTTGAACCCGAACGCCTCGTGCTCGTGGACATTCCAGCCGGCGCCGACGCCGATCCAGGCGCGCCCGCCCGAAAGGTGGTCCAGTGCAACTGCATCCATCGCGAGATGGACAGGATGTCGAAAGGTTGTCGGCGGTACGAGCGGGCCAAAGTCGATGCGGTTGGTACGCAGTGCCACGGCAGTGAGCGAGGGGAAGACGGCTAACGTTTCCCGCTCTGGCACGCCCATGACCGACGACAGGTGGTCCGAACGCCAGAGCGAATCGAACCCTAAACGCTCAGTTGCATCGGCCAGCCGGTTCCAACGCTCCCACGTCAGGCCCTCTTGCCCTTCGATCATGATGCCAAGTGCCGTCATCGCTATCCTCCACTCCGCTGACCACCAATGGCGCGCATGATAGGCCATGCACGCTGGCGACGCCTATCCACCAGGCAAAGCAAACGGAGGCGCTTGCACGCCTCCGTTCAGGGTCATCGCAAGAGGGACAAGCCTATCCGACCTCGCGGAACTCCCCTTCGACGGTCGCATCGTCATCGACGCGCGCGCCAGGCTGCGCGCCGTCGGCCATGTCGGCGCCGCCAGCCTGCTGGTACATCGAGGCGCCCGCTTGGGACAAAGCGTGCGTCATCTCCTCGTAGGCCGAGCGCAGTCGCGTGATGTTCTCCGGGTCATTCGCCAGGATGTCTTTGACTGTGGCGATCTTGCTTTCGAGGTCAAGCTTGACATCGCTTGGGATCTTATCGCCGTAGTCGCCGAGCGTGCGCTCGCCCTGATACACCATCGCCTCCGCCTGGTTGCGGAACTCGATGCCCTCGCGGCGCTGACGGTCTTCCTCGGCATGCGCTTCGGCGTCCTTGACCATCCGCTCGATCTCGGCCTCGGTGAGGCCGCTGGATGCGGTGATCGTCACCTTCTGCTCGCGGCCTGTCGCCTGGTCCTTGGCCGAAACGTTCAGGATGCCGTTGGCATCGATGTCGAAGGTCACTTCAATCTTCGGGATGCCACGCGGCGCAGGTGGGATACCGTCGAGAATGAAGCGTGCAAGGGTCTTGTTGTCCGACGCCATCGGGCGCTCGCCCTGGAGCACGTGGATCTCCACCTGCGATTGCGAATCGGAGGCTGTCGTGAAGACTTGGCTCTTGCGCGTCGGGATCGTCGTGTTGCGCTCGATCAGCGCAGTGGCCACCCCACCGAGCGTCTCAATCGAGAGGGTCAACGGCGTCACATCCAGCAGCAGGATATCCTTGACCTCGCCACCCAGCACACCGGCCTGGATCGCTGCGCCGATTGCGACGACTTCGTCCGGGTTAATGCCCTTATGCGGCTCCTTGCCAAAGAAGTCGGCAACGGCCTTCTGCACGGCTGGCATGCGAGTCTGCCCACCAACCAGCAGGATCTCGTCGACACGGTCCTTGGATAGCTCAGCATCCTTGAGCGCGGCCTCCATCGGGCCGATGGTGCGGCGCACCAGGTCGCCAACGAGCTGCTCCAGTTTTGAGCGGGTCAGCGTGATGTTCATGTGCTTCGGGCCGCTGGCGTCGGCGGTGATGAATGGCAGGTTGACATCGGTCTGCTGCGTCGAGGAGAGCTCGATCTTGGCCTTCTCCGCAGCTTCCTTCAACCGCTGGAGCGCCATCCGGTCGCTGCGCAGGTCGATACCTTCCTGCTTCTTGAACTCGTCGGCGAGGTAGTCGATCACCCGCTGGTCGAAGTCGTCGCCGCCCAAATGGGTATCACCATTTGTCGACATGACCTGGAACACCCCTTCGGAGAGGTCCAGGATCGAGATGTCGTAGGTTCCGCCGCCGAGGTCGTAGACGGCGATCTTCTCATCGTTCTTCTTATCCAGACCATAGGCGAGGGCCGAAGCGGTCGGCTCATTGATGATGCGCAGCACCTCGAGACCAGCAATGCGGCCGGCATCCTTGGTTGCCTGGCGCTGCGAGTCGTCGAAGTAGGCCGGTACGGTAATGACCGCCTTATCAACCTTTTCGCCCAGGTAGGCTTCCGCATCCGCCTTGAGCTTCTGCAGGATCATCGCGGAAATTTCGGCCGGGCTGGCCCAGTTGTCGCCCAGTTTGATCTCGACGCCGCCGTTGCTCGCGCGGCGCACTTCATACGGGACCAGCTTCAGGTCCTGCTGGACAACCGGATCGTCAAACCGCCGCCCGATGAACCGCTTCACCGAGAAAATCGTGTTCTTTGGGTTTGTGACTGCCTGGCGTTTCGCAAAACGCCCGACGAGCCGCTCGCCGCTGGCCGATTGCGCGACGACCGATGGGGTCAGTCGCTCGCCCTCGGCATTGGGGATAACGGTCGGCTCGCCGCCTTCGATGACAGCAACCACCGAGTTCGTCGTCCCCAGGTCAATTCCAATTGTTCGTCCCATTCCCGTGGTCCTCCTTGGAACCAAATGTCTGTGCGCGTCTTCCAACGCGCGGCCAATAGTGAGCCTTAGGCATCCGCCTTGGGAAGTTTGTCGAGCGTGCCGACCTTCACCATGGCCGGTCGCAAGACGCTGCCGTTCAGGAGGTATCCACGTTGGAACTCCTCAACGACGGTGTCAACAGTGCCGCTGTCATCCAGCGTGACCGCTTCGTGCAGGCTCGGGTCGAACGGCGTCCCGACAGCATTCATCAGGGATACGCCTTCGCCTTCAAGAGCGGCCCAAAGCTTGCGCTCGATCAGTCGAATCCCCTCTATCCAGGCATTCGACTGCAACTCCTGCGGCATGGAACGTAAGGCACGGTCGAAGTCGTCGGCAATCGGCAATAGCTTCAGCAGGAGCCGCTCGGTTGCGCGCTGGCGCAAACGTTCCTGTTCCTGCTCCATGCGCCGCCGATAGTTGACCATCTCGGCTCTGGCACGCTGCAGGCTATCGAGCAGTTCGGCCGCTTCCTGGCGCGTCTGCTCCAGTTCTGCCAGCATGTCCGCGACGGTTCGTTCGCCAGACTGCGACGCTTCGGCCTCGTGTTCCTCAGCCGCTCCATTTCCTTGTTCGGTCACCTCTACTGCATTCGCTTTCATTCGTCGTCGTCCGACCACCGCTACGCGCGATACAAATCGCGCATCAGGTCACTCATCAGGCTGGCCACGTAGCGCACCGACGAGATTGTGCGCTCGTACGGCATGCGACGCGGCCCAAGGATCCCAAGCAGCCCAGTGACTTCGGCATCGACGCCATAGGTGGCAACCACAATGCCAAACGGGCGCAACCCCTGCGACGCGTTCTCGTCGCCGATGAAGATGTAGACGTTCTCCTCCGGCCGCTCGGCCGTAGGAGCCGACACCTGTGGCAACAGCTCGCTGAGCAAGGCGCCGCCACGCAGCAGCTCGAATAATTGCGCGCTCGCCTGGCTGCTGCTGAACTCCGGTTGCTGCAACGCATGTTCCAAACCGTTGTAGTGCAGCTCGGCGCCACCGCTGGTTTGGGCGCTCTGGAGCATCCGTACCACGCGCTCAGCAACCACCTTAGCGGCGCCGTGCAGATCGCCTATCAGCGTCTCGGCCTCGGCTGCGCTCGAATCGCGGAGCAGGTCGTTCAGTCGATCGGCGATCAGGCTGAGCTCCGCCTGGCTCATCGGCTCAGACAGGTGCATCAGCGCTTGATGGACGCTGCTCTCCTGGGTGACCAGGATCAGCAATGCTGCTCGTTCCTGCAGCGAAAGGAGCTCGAAATGGCGCAAGCGCGGCACGCTGGTACGCGGCGAGGTCACAAGCGACACATTGCGTGTGAACTCCGACAGCACACTCGCAGCCAGCTCCATCCAGCGGTCCAGATGCGACTCCACCTGGCCAAACTGATGGCGGATCATGACCTGGTCGTGCACCGGGAGCGCCGAATCAGCCGCGAAATGCTCGACGTAGTAGCGGTAGCCCTTGTCGGTCGGCACCCGCCCCGCTGACGTATGCATCTGCTGGATCAGGCCCATCCGCTCGAGCGCGGCCATTTCGTTGCGCACTGTCGCAGACGATACGTTGAGCGGGTAGCGTTCGATCAATGCCTGCGACGCAACCGCGCGTCCACCGCCAACATATTCCTGAATGATGCAGCGCAGGATCGACGCCTGGCGCTCTGTGAGTGCAGTTCCGTGCATAGCCCTTGCCTGCCTTAGCACTCTTCTCCTGCGAGTGCTAACCTCGCGTGAGGATAACAGTTGATACAAGTAATGTCAAGGTGCTGCGACGTCGTCGATGTAGTCTTAGCCCCTGGATTGTGCGCCACGATGGGCGCGATAGGCCAGTACGAACGCCACAATGCCGAAGACGACAAGCAGCGTGATCAGCGCGATGGCCCCGCCGATCACCGCGATCCAGCCCGGGGAACCGAAGTCCACCTCTCCACCGCTGGCCGGTCCCTCAGGCGGGGCATCGCCAGGGTAACCAAGCCACGCTTTCCACTGCGCATCCAGTTCTTCGAACGAGATGTTCAACGCAAACTGCAGCGCCTGCTCATACGAAAGCTCGTTCCGAAAGCTGCCGAGCAACCGGGCAATGCCCGCGTCGCCCCAGCGTTCGATCACGAAACGCACGATCGACTCGCTCGCTGCATAGGAGAGCAGGGCCTCATCGGGGTCAAGCGGGAAGGATGAGTTGAGCGCCCGTACCGTCATCAAGCGTCCGTCGCGCACCGCCCTGTCGAGCATCGGCTGCAAGCGCGTGTCCACGGTGTCCTGGTTGTAGACAGCCAGACCTTCGTCCAGCCAGTTTGGCGGAGCGTTGAACGGGTTGCGCGTAGCCTGGTGTACAACCAGGTGGCTCACTTCATGCGGGATCATCCGGCCAATCTCAGCGGCCGACCCACCCCCCGGCGCCAGTGCTGCCACGATAAGGTGGAGGTCGGAGTACGCCTGCCCGCCGATCCAATCCGCCGAGTTTGGCGGCAACGCTTTGCTAAAGTCGGCGTTGCTCCCGTAGATGACCAGACGGATCTCTTCTTCGGCGCTGACCTGAAACCGGTCGCGCAACGTTGAAACCGTGGCATTGGCGCTGTCGAGAATTGACTGTGCGAAGGCATCGTTCCCGTTGTACCAGTAGAGGGTGACCAGACCGTCGGTGCGTGAGCGCCAATCGTGCCGGCCGTCCATGTAGAGCACGCTCTGCGGTTCGGAATCGCTAACGACGCCGTCTGCGTCGGTCACCCTCCAGAACCAGATGAGGTCAAGCCCAGGGGGCAGGTAGTTGATCGCCATGTCGATCTCATGTTCGACCTCAACCCTGTGCCCCGGTTGGAACTCCGGCAACGCCAACGACAGCGTTTCGCCGCGCGCCGGTCGCCAATACAGCTCGACCTGCTCGATTGTTGTGTCAGACTCAACTTGGAGTCGGAAGGTGAGTGTCTCTGGGAAGTTAGGTTCGGCGCTGTTGCGGAGGAAACGCGCCGGTTGTGCGGCGACTGCGTTTGGAGCGAGAGCAGCAAACGCGAGCACGAGCAGCAAACCTGCCAGGGCGGCCCGCGCCGCTCGGGCCGGCAGGCGGTTGGCCCGCAACCTCCCCACAGCTAATCAACGCCCGCCGTCTGTTCGGCAAGCTCCAGTTGATGGTGTAGATAGGCGTCGATGAGCGGGTCAAGATCGCCGTCCAGCACCGCCGCAACGTTGGCGGTCGAGTACTCGGTGCGGTGGTCGTTGACCATCGTGTAGGGCTGCAGCACATACGAGCGGATGCGGTTCCCCCAACCCTCACTGACGTGCTCGCCCTTGATGTCTGAGCGCTCCTGCTCGCGCTCGCGCAAGCGTCGCTCAGTCAGCTTCGCCCGCAGGATCTTCATCGCCGATTCCCGGTTCTGGAGTTGCGAGCGCTCGTCCTGGCACGTCACCACAATACCGGTCGGCAGATGGGTGATCCGGATCGCTGAGCTCGTCTTGTTGACATGCTGTCCACCAGCGCCGGATGCGCGGAAGGCATCGACCCGGATATCTTCATCGCGGATCTCGACCTCGGAGTCATCCTCCACCTCCGGCAACACCTCGACCAGCGCGAACGCAGTGTGCCGCCGGTGGGCTGCATCGAACGGCGACAGCCGAACCAAGCGGTGCGTGCCGGCTTCGCCGCGGGTGTAGCCGTAGGCGTAATCCCCTTTGATTTCGATGGTTGCGCTCTTGATCCCCGCTTCTTCACCCTCGGTCCAGTCGAGCACCTCCGCCTTGAGCCCGCGACGATCTGCCCAACGCAAGTACATACGCACCAGCATCTCAGCCCAGTCCTGGGCATCAACCCCGCCCGTGCCAGCATGGACAGCGAGGATTGCATCGTTCTCGTCGTACGGGCCTGTAAGGAGCAGGCGAAGCTCCAGCTCGCTGAGCTGCTTGGCCAACGTTTCCGCCTGCGCGCGGATTTCGGCGACGAGCTGTTCGTCGTCTTCGGCAAGATCGTACAGTTCCAGCAGGTCATTCGATTGCTGGAGCATGTCTTCGAACGTGTGCACCTGGTCGCGCAGCGCGGTGAGCCTGCGCATCACGCGCTGCGCACGCTGGACATCGTTCCAGAACTCAGGCTCACTGGAGATGGTCTCGAGTTCGCTTATCTCGCGCTGCTTGTCAGCGAGGTCAAAGACGCCCCCGTATCTGCTCCAACCTGGAGCGTATCGAGATCAGGGTATCGCGCAGGCTCTGTTCCACGGTTATCGACTCTCCATCGTGCAGATACTCGGTCGATTAGTCTACCATCCGCCTGCGTCAGCCCGGCTGCACAGGCGCGGCTGATGCATGTACGATCCAAGAGATGCAGTCCTCGCACCGGGCCGGCGAGGAGAGGAGCACATGGGATACCTCCGCACCTTGCTCGCCCAA
>QEUZ01000335.1 GCA_003577355.1 Chloroflexota bacterium
TTGACGTGGTCGTTCTTGTTGATCGGCTTGGCGGAGTCACGTGGGTGGCCGGCCAGTTCGTTGGCGCGTGAGGCGATGACCTCGTTGGCATTCATGTTGGTTGAGGTGCCGGAGCCAGTCTGGAAGATATCCAGCACGAATTCGGCGTCGAAGGCCCCACTGGCCACTTCGCGCGCTGCCGCTGTGATCGACGCGCCGATCGCTGGGTCAAGCAGCCCCAGGGCGACATTCACCTCCGCTGCGGCGGCTTTGATCTCTCCTAATGCGCGGATGAACTGCCGTGAAAAGCGCAGGTTGCTGATCGGGAAGTTCTGCGCTGCTCGCATCGTCTGCACACCGTAATACGCGCCGGCTGGTACTGCCAGCTCGCCGAGCGAGTCACGTTCGATGCGCGTCGCTTGTCCGTTCTCCGCCATTCCCGTCCCCTCCTGTCGCCAACCAAACGTGTTGCTAACAGTATGGCAGAGCCGTTTGCTGTGGGGAGAGGTTGCTGAAGCCAGGGGGCCGTGGGGGTGGCGTGAGCGTTGTGCCCTGCTTGCCGCCGGTCGGCAGGTGTGACCGTAACCGGCTCACGCTGCGCCATGCGGACCGGTGCGCTTGCCAGCGCGACAGGCTCCCCTGGCATTGATCGACGCGGGTACGGCGCGGCGTGCACGGCGTCAACCGCGCGACACGCCGGTACGGCGCCCGTGACAAACGCTGGGTCGTTGCGGCGCTACATGTCCATGCCAAACACCTGGGCCAGAAACGCATAGACATCGGCGCGCTCTTCGATGACCTTGCTGGTGGGTTTCCCCATGCCATGGCCAGCCTTCGTTTCCACGCGCAGCAGGATCGGCGCTTCGCCGGGCGCGCCGCGCTGTGTGGCCTGCAATGCGGCGGCGAACTTCTTGGCGTGGGCAGGGACGACGCGGTCATCGGTATCGGCGCTGGTGATCAGCACCGGCGGCCAACTGACCCCGTCGCGCACGTTGTGGAGCGGCGAATAGGCGTACAGGAAACGGAAGTGCTCCGGGTTGGCCTCGGCATTGCCGTATTCGGGGACCCAGAAGTGCCCGACGGTGAACTTGTGGTAGCGCAGCATGTCGATGACCGGCACTTCACAGACGACTGCGCCGAACAGGTCGGGGCGCTGGGTGAGACAGGCGGCAACGAGCAGCCCGCCGTTGGAACTGCCGTTGATCGCCAGTTTCCGGCTGCTGGTGTAGCCGTTGGCAATGAGCCACTCGGCGCAGCCGATAAAGTCGTCGAAGACGTTTTGCTTTCGTTCCAGCATGCCAGCCTGGTGCCACTCCTCGCCGTACTCGTCGCCCCCGCGCAGGTTGGCAATGGCATACACCCCACCCTGCTCGATCCAGAGCAACCGGTGCACCGCGAAGTTGGGGGTGAGGGCGATGTTGAACCCGCCGTAGCCGTACAGCAGCGTCGGGTTATCGCCGTGCAACTCCAACCCCTTGCGGTGGAGCAGGAACATGGGGATCGGCGTGCCATCCTTCGATGGCGCGAAGACCTGTGTCGTCGTGTAGGCGTCGGTATCGAAGTCCAGAGCGGCATGCTGCAGGCGCACGAGGGCGCCGTTGGTGACATCGCAGCGGTACGGCGTGGATGGTGCGAGGAAGGATGTGAAGCCAAAGAAGAACTCGTCGTCGTCCCGGTGGGCCGACAGCGCGTCGATCGAGCCGATACCGGGCAATTCGATCTCGCGCTCCAACGACCCCGACCGGCTGTAGACGCGCATGCGGTGCTGTGCGTGATGCAGCGACACAGTGACAAAGCGGCCGCCAGCGGACTCCACCAGCGCCAGCGTTTCATCACCTTGCGGGATGACCTCGCGCCAGTGTTCGCGGCCCGGCCGGGCCAAGTCGAGGGCAATCACCCGTCCGCGCGGGGCATCGAGATCGGTCTTGAAAAAGAACGTGTCGCCGTCATTGTCAATAAACTCGTAGGCTGCGTCGAAGTCGTCCAAGAGGCGCACCACGTCGCCGCCGGCGACTGGGCGGATGTAGACCCGCGAGCGTGGGTCGGTGCCGACATGCACGTTCAGGACGAGCCAGCGCCCATCATCGGAGACCTCTGGGTAGAACAGCAGGTCTTTGTCGTCCGGGCGGTCGTAGACCAATGGGTCGGCACTCTGGTCCGTGCCGAGGGTGTGGAAGTGCACGCGGGAGTACCTGTTCTCATCCTCTGCAGGCACACTGCCTGGTTGCGGCAGGCGGTTGTAGAAGAAGCCGGAATGGTCCGGCGCCCAGCCGATGCCAGCGAACTTGCACCAGCGCAGCACCTCTGGCAGGTCCTCGCCCGTCGCGACATCGCGGATACGGATCTCCTGCCAGTCGCTGCCGGACGACGACACCGCCCAGGCAAGCTTGCTACCGTCGCGGCTAGGGTTGACGCCGGTGAGCGCGACCGTACCGTCGTCTGAAAGGGTGTTGGGGTCGAGCAGGACGCGCGGGGATCCTTCTGGGCCGTGTTGCGCGTACAGCACTGCCTGGTTCTGCAGCCCGTCGTTGCGGGTGAAGAAGCGCCAGTCTCCGGCCTTCTGCGGTGTGCCGTAGCGGGGGAAGTTCCACAGTTGCGTCAGCCGTGCCTGGATCCGCGCGCGCGCCGGCGTCGCATCGAGAAACGCGCGTGTCCTCGCGTTCTGTGCCGCCACCCAGGCGACGGTTTCGGGGGCGTCGGCATCCTCCAGCCAGCGGTAGGGGTCGGCAACGAGGGCGCCGTGATAGTCGTCAACCACATCGTCGCGGCGGGTCTCAATGCGCGGCAACTGCATGGATATCCCTTTCGATCCCCGGCGACTACGCCGGATGCCCCTACTCCCCCACAATCGTATCCGTTGGACGACCGCTGCGGAGGAGGCTCAGCGGCGTTGTCAATGACACGGGTGACCCTTCCCGTGCACCATCCGTCCCATGCGGTGTGGCTTGTGCGGCCGCAAGCGGCGGCTCCCCGCGGGCGCCGGTACCGCGTGGCCCGCTCTGCCCTCGGGCGCTTGGCGACAGTCACTTGTCCTCGAACGCTCACTCAACCCACCAGGTGTTGATGTTCCAGTAGAGGTTGATGTCGCTTGGAAAGACGTTGTGTAGCCGTGTCGAAACAGCGGTCGGAAGTTGTGGGAAGTCGAGGATCGCCAGTGGCAGGTCGTCCAACAGCAGGTTCTGCATTTCGGTGTACAGCGCTCTGCGCCGAGTCGCGTCCGCCTCGTTCAACGCTTCGGCCGCAAGGGCATCGACAGCCGGGTTACAGTACTTGACCATGTTGTAGCCGCCCTCGTAGGAGTTGCACGCCCACATGGCCGACTGGTCCGGCGTGGCCGACCAGCCAAAGCCAAGCAGCACGACCTCGTACTCGTGGCTGATCGAGATGCGTTCGAGCAGCGCGCCGTACTCTTCGAGGCGGATCTCCATGCGGACGCCGATCGCCTGCCAATACGCCTGGATGGCCTTCAGGTATGCCTCGCGCTCAGGGTTCCCGGCGTTGGTATAGGCGGTGAAGGAGAGTTCCAGCCCGTTCTTATCGACGACGCCATCCCCATTCCTGTCGACCCAACCGGCTGCTTCAAGTAGCGCCACCGCCCGAGCGGGGTTGTACTCGTACCGTTCGACAATGCCGTCCGGGTCCGCGGCCCAGGAGAATGGCGGCAGTGTGCCAATGGCGACGCTGCCATAGCCGGAGCGGATGTCGTCCACCAGCGCTGCACGGTCGATGGCGTAGAGGAGCGCCTTGCGGACGTTCGCATCCTGAAAGAGCGGCGTCTTCTCCGGGTCCATATTTGTCGCGTAGAAGGTGAAGCTCAGACGCTCGGCCCCAACGATCTCGATGTCGTCGCTGCCCTGCAGTTGCGCAGCCAATGGGCCGGCTACCCCTTGCAGCAGGTGGATGTCGCCCGCCTTGAGCTGGGCGACGCCAGTGGCCTGGTCGGGGACGACTTTGTAGACAAATGCATCGATGTGCGGCGCACCGCCCCAATAGCGCGGGTTCCTCACCGCTGTCGCGTGATCACCGGGGACCCATTCCGCAAAGATCAGCGGCCCGGTGCCGATGACGCGCGACGGGTCTGCGCCGGTTGTTCCTGGGTCGGTGGCGATGTCCGCCGGTGCGACGCTGGCCCAGATGTGTGCAGCGACAATGGGGTAGATGCCGATCTCCAACGGGAAATCGACCGTCGAGCCGCTGAGCGTGAACCGGATGCTCCGGTCGTCGATCACGTCGATGCTGGCGATTTTGGCGCGCAGGTCGGCCGTGTAGCTCGAACCAGTATCAGGGTGCATGTGGAGATCGTAGGTGAACCGCACGTCGTCGGCCGTGAATGGTTCGCCATCGTGCCAGGTGACGCCGTCACGCAGGTAGATGGTCCAGACACTGGCGTCGTCGTTCGACTCCCAGGCTGCGGCGAGCACTCCGACGGGCTCGAGGGTGAATGGGTCCACCGCGAAGAGCGGCTCGAAGATGGTGGCCTGAAAGTCGCCAGACGCATCGTCGTCGGTGACGACGGGCATGACCGACGAGATGTCGGTGAGCGATCCTTCGACAACTGTGCCGCCTTCGGAACCGGCAGGTTCAAGCGTCTGGCCCATGTCCGGTTCCGAGTCTTCCGAGCTGCCGGCAGTAGGCGTTGGGGTTGTGCTGTTCCTCCCAGTCGTTGCGGTCGGCGTCCCGCGTCCGGTCGTCGCAGTGGCGCTAGCGATGGGGGCCACGGCAACGTCAGGCACAGTTGGTGTGCCCCCGCT
>QEUZ01000336.1 GCA_003577355.1 Chloroflexota bacterium
GCGGCGGCGATACCCGCCAGCCGCAGAAACGAACGCCGAGAAAGATCTCGACGAAGTACATCAGACATCATGTGTGGGTCTCCTCTCCTCAACACGTGCCATGGCTAAGTATAGGGGCTCACCTCCCCTGATAGTTCGATACGCGTGCATCACATCATGTGCGGCACTCCTCTCACATGCCGTGTCAACGATGTACGGCGCGCGTCCGATCCTCCTGTGCATTCCTGAAATAGCGGTCAACTCTATCGACGAATGAGCGTGCGTCTCCTGTTCAGTGAGCAGCGCGTGGTACATGACCGACTGTTGGTCGCTTTCTCACGACGCGTACGGCAAGCCTATCGTACACTCTCTCTACCGGCGTTCTCCGGCCGACTGATGCATACGGACATCTCTGACGCTCCACAACAGGCATTGCGGCGTATTATGTAGACATATACTTAGCCTGGTGCGAATATATATGGGAGTTGGTGTTTCTCACCCTTCTGTCGCCTCGATTGCAGGCGTGTGCGGAGCCGAATTGAGCTGAGCAACAACGAGAACTGTCGCGTTGTGCGGCGTGCGTCGCTCCTGCGCCCGCGGTTACAGGTGCAGTCGTTGACGGATCCCCGAGTTCGAGTGGTCTGCTACGCCGACTCAGGTTCGGGCGGCCACGTGTAGCGACGCGCGCAAGGTTCGAGATTGACCGGCAACGTTCAGCGCCCGATAATCCGGGCCTGCGCACTTGGTACAGGATCACGACGTCGCCGACGCCAGGAGCGGTCATGCAATGCCCCGCGTGCGAGCACACTAACCCGGATGGAACGAAGTTCTGCTTCTCCTGTGGAACTCGGCTGCAGACCGTTTGCCCCAGCTGTGGCGTGGAGCTTCCACCCGGCGCGCGCTTCTGCGGGGAATGCGGCACGGCAACTTCGCTACAGATGCCTGCCATTGCGGCGTCCAGCACGCCTCGTCCGCCTCTGCCGGAGTCATTTGCCGGCGGGCGGTATGCCGTCAAGCGCTTCCTGGGCGAAGGTGGCAAGAAGCAGGTCTACCTCGTCCACGATACACGCCTTGCCCGTGACGTTGCCTTCTCGCTGATCAAAACCGAGGGACTGGACGCGACTGGGATCGAACGTGTCAGGCGCGAGGCGCAGGTCATGGCGCGGCTGGGCGGCCACCCGCACATCGTCAGTGTGTACGACATGGGGGACGAAGCTGGCCGGCCCTATCTGGTCTCGGAGCTCATGGGCGGCGGCGATGTGGAAGGGTTGCTGGCAGCCAGTCCCGATCACCGGCTGCCGCTCGCCGACACGCTTCGGGCTGTCGAGCAGATCTGCCTGGCACTGGAGCACGCCCACACGCACGGTATCATCCACCGCGACCTCAAGCCTGGCAACGTCTGGCTGACGAGCGACGGCACAGCCAAGCTGGGCGACTTCGGGCTGGCGCTGGCGATCGACCGTACCCGGCTCTCGGTGGCCGGCATGATCGTCGGGACGCTGGCCTACACGCCGCCAGAGCAGGCGCTGGGCCGCCCGCCCGACGCGCGCAGCGATCTCTATTCGCTGGGCGCGATGCTGTATGAGATGACGACTGGCCGGCCGCCGTTCCTGGGCGACGACCCGGTCGCGATCATCGGCCAGCACCTGAACACCGCGCCAGTCGCCCCGAGCTGGCACAACCGCGACCTGCCCAAGCCGCTGGAAGCGCTGACCCTGGCCTTGCTGGCCAAGAACCCCGCTGAGCGCCCTGCCTCTGCGGGCGAGGTGCGCGCGCAGGTCGCCGCGCTGGCCGCTGCGCTGTCTAATGGAAGTGCCGCGCCGACCGACGCAGACACGGTAACCAGCCCGAACCCGCTCGACCGCCTGGCGGGTGGCGTCTTCGTCGGTCGGGAGGCGGAGGCCACCGCGCTGCGCGCCGCGCTGGATGACGCCCTGGCAGGCAACAGCCAGACGGCGCTGCTGGTCGGGGAACCGGGCATCGGCAAGACGCGGCTGGCGGAGGAGCTTGGCACGTATGCCGCGCTGCGGGGCGCGCAGGTGCTCTGGGGGCGCTGCTACGAGTGGGAGGGTACGCCGGCCTACTGGCCCTGGGTGCAGATCATCCGCGCCTACGTGCACGAGCGTGACCCGCAAGGGTTGCGCTCCGAGCTTGGCGCGGGGGCGGGCGACGTTGCCGAGATCGTCTCGGAGATCCGCGAGCGGCTGCCCGGCCTGCCCGCATCGCCGGCTACCCAGCCGGACCAGGCCCGCTTCCGTCTGTTCGACAGCATCGCTACCTTCCTGAGCAACGCCTCGCGCCACCAGCCGCTGATGCTGGTGCTGGACGACCTGCACTGGGCCGACCGGCCGTCGCTGCTCCTGCTGGAGTTCCTGACGCGCGAATTGCGCGCTGCGCGGGTGCTGCTGCTGGGGACGTACCGGGACGTTGAGCTGGGCCGCCACCACCCGCTCTCCCAGACCCTGGCGGAGCTAAGCCGCAGTCGCGCCACGCGGCGCATCGTCCTGCGTGGACTGCTGGAGACGGACGTCGAGCGCTACATCGCGCTCAGCGCCGGGATCACCCCGCCGGAAGGGCTGCCGGCTGCCGTGCACCGTGAGACGGAGGGCAACCCGTTTTTCATGGCCGAAGTCGTGCGGCTGCTGGTGGCCGAGGGACGGCTGGAGCAGAGCGACACAGCGCGCAGGTGGAGCGTCAGCCTGCCGGAGAGCGTGCGCGAGGTCATCGGCAAGCGCCTCAACCAGCTGTCGGAGGAGTGCAACCGCGTCTTGGCGGTCGGCTCGGTCATCGGGCGCGAGTTCCGGCTGGCGACGCTGGAACGCGTGACGGGACGATCCGCCGAAGACCTGCTCGACCTCCTGGAGGTCGCGCTCCAGGCGCGAGTGATCGAGGAACTGGACAGCGTTGGCCAGTTCCGCTTCAGCCACGCGCTGGTTCAGGAGACGCTCTACGCCGAGCTGAGTGCGGCCCGCAAGGCGCGGCTGCACAGCCAGATCGGTGATGCGATTGTCCAGCTGCAAATCGGGAACATCACCCCCTATCTCGGCGAGATCGCGCAGCACTACTTCGAGGCGGCCGCGGCCGGCAAGGCGGACGACGCGATTGCATACGGGCTACGGGCAGCCGTACGGGCGATGGAGCAGTTTGCCTGGGAAGCGGCGGCACGGCTCTATCAGCAGGTGCTGCACGTCGTCGAGCTACGCGAGCCGGTCGATAAGCAGCAACGGTTGGAGGTGCTGTTCGCGTTGGCCATGGCGCAAATTCGCAGTGGGACCGGCGACCGCGCCTCAGTGACGTTCATGCAGGCTATCGAGCTGGGCCGCAGGCTCGGGGCGGTCGAGACCCTGGCTGATGCAATCGCCCACCAGGGGAACCTCACCCTGACGCTGAACATCCCCGGCCGGGAGGATCTGGTCGCGGAATTGCTGGAACGGCTGCCACCCGGCGACAGCTTCACCCGCGTCCAGTTGCTGCGCTGGGTGATTACCTGGGCATTCTTTGAAACGCGGGAACAGCGCATGGCGATGTTCAACGACGTGGTGGCGATGGCGCGCCGCCTGGGAGATCCCCGGGCGCAGGCCGCGGTGCTGACGAGCCGTGGCTTCGGGTTGAAGGATGCCTACTCGGCCCAGGAGCGCCTGGACAACGCGCGCGAGTTGCTGGACCTGGCGAAAACGGCCGACGACAACGACCTCACACTGACGGCGATCCTGCAACTGCACAGCGCACACATGGAACTGGGTGATGTCACCGCTGCGAGGAGCACCCTGACGGAGCTGCACGCGCTGGCCGAACGCCTGCGGACGCCGTTCGCGCGTTGGTACGTGCTGGTGCATCGCGGTCTGCATGCGCTGCTGCAAGGGGATTTCGCCGAAGCGGAGCGCCTCGCCATTGAGGTGCTGCCCCTCGGGCGCATGATCTGGGCGCACGCCGTCGGCGAGCCGGAGACGATCTACGCGCGCCACCTGCACCTGATCCGGCGCGAGCGAGGTGGACTCGATGAACTGGTCCCGCTCTACCAGGCGATTGCCGAGCAGCATCCCTACGACCTCGTGCGCCGGTCGTGGCCTTATCTTCTGACGATGCTCTACGCCGACCTCGGTTGGGAAGCGCAGACCCGCACGCTCTTCGAACAGGTAGCGGCAGACGACTTCACCAACATAGGCCGCCGGGCAGAGATCTCGATTACGTTCTTCGCGACCCTCGCGGTGACGTGCGCGTACCTGGGCGACGTTCGGCAAGCAGCGCGCTTGTACGACTTTCTGCTTCCGCGTTCTGGCGAGGCGATCTGCTTCTTCGGCGTCTACACCTGCTACGGTGCGGTCGACTACTACCTGGGGCTGCTGGCGACGACGCTGGAACGCTGGAATGACGCCGAGCAGCACTTCGCCGACGCACTGGCGATGCACGAGCGCATGGGCGCGCGGCCGTTCGCGGCGCACACACGCTACGCCTGGGCGGAGATGCTAGCGCAGCAGGATGTGTCGTCGAATCGGGAGCGTGCCGTGGCGCTGCTCGACGAGACGCTGGTGACGTGCGACCAGCTTGGGATGCCGGTGCTGGCCGAGCGGGCGCTGGGGCTGAAGGTGCGGTTGCAGGGCATCCTCCGCGCCTGAATTCCAGGATGGATGCACCAAGTTGCTACATGCCGGCGCCTGCCGGAGGGAAAAGCGTCACAAGTGTGGTACCATCCATATGGATGGTTTGCAGATGTATCTTGGATGTC
>QEUZ01000337.1 GCA_003577355.1 Chloroflexota bacterium
CGCCGCGAGCTGGTACTCCTGTCGGTCGTTGGGTTACTGGTTATCGCGCTAGCGGCCTACATGTTCATGCGTGACGACGAAGCAGGCGGGCTGGGCGCATCCGCCACGGCAACGCCGGGCCAAGCACAGGTTGCAACCGCGACGACCGCCCCGGAACCCACACCAAGCGCGGCGGCGAAGGAAACGACGCTGCCAGAGTCGACAGCGACGAGCGCCGTCGAGCCAACTGCGACGACAGCGCCGGAACCGACCGCCACGCCGCAACCGCAGAGTAACCCTGCCAGCACCCCGCCCGCCGAGGAGCCGACTGCCACGCCTCAGCCCGAGCCAACTGCAACGGTCCTCGGTGGAGCGCCACCGGGGTACCAGTCGGTCATCCTCTTCGCATCGCATCGTGGTGAGGTGCACGACTCACAGATCTATGTCATGTTCCCGGACGGCAGCGACCAGCATCAGCTCACGTTCTCACGCGGCCACTCCTGGGGCCCACGCATGTCTCCCGACGGGACGCACTTCATCTTCTCCTCAGTCGCGCCAGGCGAGCATACCGACCACTCCGCCACCGGCGGCGGCGCGACTGGGCAGGGCAACCACGACATCTACATCGCCGGCAACGACGGCTCAGACCTGACGAAGCTCACGTTTAGCCCAGCCTGGGACAACGGCTGGTCCTGGTCGCCGGATGGTTCGCTGATCACCTTCACCTCCGACCGCGACGGCAACTGGGAGATCTATACGATGGCGACCGACGGCTCGAACATCGTCCGCATCACCAACAATCCGGCTGCCGATGGCTGGCCCAGCTGGACGCCGGACGGCAAGACGATCGTCTTCTCCTCCGACCGCACCGGCGACTGGGAGATCTACAGCATGAACGCCGACGGCACCGGCGTTCGCCAGCTCACGGACCGCACCGGCACAGTCGATACCTACCCGTTCGTTTCTCCGGACGGGGCAAAGATCGTCTTCTCCTCGCAGTTCGCGGCTGCCAACGAGGGGGAGATCTATGTAATGGATGTCGACGGCGGGAATGTGACGCGGCTTACCAGCACAGCCGCGCTCAACTATGCGCCATCCTGGTCGCCCGATGGCTCAAAGATCATTTTCGTTTCCGACCGCGACGGCAACGACAACATCTACATCATGGACCCGGACGGCTCGAGCCAGCAAAGGCTAACCAACGACCCAGGCGAGGACACAACACCGAGTTGGGCCTGGGTCCCGATCGATGAGTAACGCGGAGGGACCACGAACAATGCGCGAATCCGAACTGGCGCAACTACTGCTGAGTATGGCGGCCGACCAGGGCATCCCCATGCCGGCTGCGGCCGAAGAGATCGCCGCCATCGCGTTCCCAGCGTGGGTGGATGCCGCCCGCGTGCGCTCGGCGCTCGTTACCCAGATTGAAGTGCGCATGCGCCAACAACTGGAGAACGAGCTCGAAACGCTGCGCCAGCGCATGCTCAGCGCGGCGTCGCTGCGTGGCAGCGCGGAACCAGCTCCCTCTGTCTCGCCGGTCACGCCGCCGATGCAGTCGTCGCCCGCGCCGATGACAGCAGCAGCGGTCAGCCCCGCCCCATCACCAGCAGTCGCGCCGTCCTACCAGACGCCGCCGCCAC
Organism: Chloroflexota bacterium; assembly: GCA_003577355.1. Lineage (GTDB taxonomy): Bacteria > Chloroflexota > Chloroflexia > Thermomicrobiales > CFX8 > CFX8. The sequence continues at coordinate 1,620 of QEUZ01000337.1, forward strand.
CGCCGCCAGCCGATACCCCAACTCCGGTGCACCTCACAGCGACCATGCCACCGATCGACCCCGCCGAGACGTACATCCCCGAGGCTGCGCCTCCGCCCGCTCGCATTGGCAGGCCGGACGCCCCCATCATCCCAGAGGCGCAGTTGCCGCCGAACACCCTGCCGCCGGATGCGACAATCGTCTGGACAACCCAGCATGGGCGTCCAACAGACGAGGAGTAGCCGCGCCCTTACGCAGAGACGCGCGCCCGGCTGAGTTCCTCGATGGCCGCGTCCAGGTGGCGCTTGTCGATGTTGTAGTCGCCCCGTTCCAGGCGGATGCGATGGGCCACTTTGAAGACCTCGGTACGGGAAATGCCGTCCGGCGGGGTGAACACATAGGTTGCCAGCTCGATCAGCAGGCCGTTGGGATCGCGGAAGTAGAGCGAATCCATAAACCCACGGTCGATCCGCCCAGTGTTCGGGTAGCCGATCGCCGCCAACCCGGCTGCTGCCCGGTCGAAGGTCTCCCGCGAAACAGCGTAGGCGATGTGGTGCACCGCGCCGATCACTTCGGGCGTCGGCGTCGGATCGGTCACCCGCGTCTCGCGGGTGAAGAACGTAATCAGGCACCCATCTCCGGCGTCGAAGTAGAGGTGGTTCTCCTCCGGCACGTCGAGGTTCGGTTGCTCGAAGACGAAGGGCATGCCGAGCACCCCTTCGTAGAAATCGATCGTATCCTGGCGGTTCGAGCCGATCAGGGTGATGTGGTGCATTCCGATCGTCGGTATGCTCAATTGCTGCCTCCTTGAACTGGTGCGCATCATGCATGCAGCGTTACCGTACCATGCAGCACGCTAATGCGTGCGTGCTGCGCGCGACACGACCACAGCAACCACCGAACGGAATGGCGGATGCTCGCAAACCTCCCGAAAGCAGTCACCATTGTCGATGTCACCACGCGCGACGGCTTCCAGATGGAAACCGGCCCCTTCATCCCCACGGCCGCAAAGATCGAGATCGTCAACCGCATCGCGCGAAGCGGCATACCGGAAATTCAGGTCACATCGTTCGTGCATCCCCGCGCAGTGCCCCAGCTGGCCGATGCCGCCGAGGTGTTCCAGGGCATCGACCGCCTGCCAGGGGTGAAGTACCGCGCACTCGTGCCGAACGCGGTCGGTGCAGAGCGCGCGTTGGCCGCCGGGGCCGACGAGCTTAACCTGATGGTCTCGGTCACCGATTCGCACAGCCTTGCCAACGCGAACCGTACAACGGCCGACGCACTGGCGTTGCTGGAGCCGGTGCTGGAACTGGCCGAACGAGCCGGCGTCCCGGCCACCGCCGGTGGCGCGACAGGGCTGGGCTGCCCATTCGAAGGGTTCCCACCGGTCGAGCGCCTCTACGAGGTGTACGGCTTCTTCTACGAGCGCGGGGTCCGCAAGATGTCCGTCGCCGACACGGCTGGCATGGCCAACCCGCTGCTCGTCTACGACCGCCTCTCGCGCCTGCGCGAGCGCTTCCCTGAGGCCAGCTTTGCCTTACACCTGCACGACACCCGCCGGATGGCCACTGCCAACATCCTCGCCGGGCTGGAAGCCGGCGTGACCGAATACGACGGGGCGGTCGGCGGGCTTGGTGGCTGCCCTTATTCCCCCGGCGCAACCGGCAACATTGCGACTGAGGAGCTCGTCCACTTCTTCGACGCCCTCGGGATCAGTACCGGCGTCGACCTGGACGCGCTCCTCACGATCGCGCGCCGCCTGCGGGAGATCGTCGGGCACGAGCTGGACAGCGCCATCCTGCGGGCCGGCAAGAGCACCGACCTGCTCGGCCCGCGCACCACCGGGCAGACCAAGCTGGTCAGCTAGGCCGGTACGGCCACTGACTCGGAGGGGTCCACACCACGTCCCGGCTCCGCTGCTGGAGCAGCTGTGCCCTGCTCGTACGTCAACGTCAGGGCCAGCACCGCTAACGGGACGATCAGCGCGTAGATCAGGCTGCTGACGCCATTCGCAAACTGCACCGTCGTCTTCCCGAAGACGAGCAATGCCACGCCAATCAGCGGGCCGGGGAACGCGCCGAGCAACTGGTAGATGCTGCTCACGCCCAGAACACGCACCCAGCGTCTTCGGGTTACCGCTGCACTACGGTTCAACGCCGCAAGCGGTTCGTCGATCCCATCAAGGATGACGGCCTGACCGAAGAACTGCCGGCTCACTGCCCACCAGATCGCAACCGGTAACCCGATGAGCGTGAGCACCGCAACGCCCAGCACACCAATGTGGATGAGCAACGCCAACCCCAGGACGCGGACGCGGCGGAACGCCTGCCGGTAGCTGCCCCGCACACTGGGCGAGCGCCCGGCGCGAATCTCCCCAAAAGCCTGTATGACGGCCGGAGAGATGACCAGGAGCATTGCGACCTGCTGGAACGCCCCGACGGTCAGCGCCAGCCCCAGGCGGGCCCCGGCTGTATCTCCAAACCACTTAAGTGCCCACGCAACCGGCGGAAGTTCCGCGAGCAGTAGCTGGAAACCGTTGAAGAACACGCCAATTGGTATCGTGACCAGCCCGATACCCAGGAAGGTGCGCCAGTGCGCGGAGTACAGCGCGGCGGCGGCCCGGACATTCGGCCATGCCCAGCCAAGCAGCACCACCAGCAGGGCCAGCCCAACCAGCAAACCCAGCTGCACCCGCCGCGGGTAGACGCCGTACAGAATCAACAGCTGCGAGCCGCCCTCGCTCACTGTACAGAACACATCAGTCGCCGTTGGGCCGAGTGTGCGCGAGGCGGGCACAACCAGACTCGAATCGCGCCAGTCGGAGATCGCGCCCAGCGGGTCATCCCACTTGCGCCCCAGGTTCGGCCCCTTCGGGCCGTTGAACTCCCAGGGTTGACGCTCGCCCCAGCGCCCCTGGAACAGCAGCCAACTGAATGCCCCTTGCGCATCCGGGGTATTCGGCATCAGCACGGGTGTCAGTTCCACCCGCCGTGATGGGCCGCTTGTGTCATCGCACCCGAAGCCAGTACCGCCAGCCCCCCAACCAATGTAGACCTCACTGCCGAAGTACGACCCGTGCGA
>QEUZ01000338.1 GCA_003577355.1 Chloroflexota bacterium
ATTCTCGGGATCGAAGAGCTGAGCGAAGACGACAAGCTGATCGTGGCGCGCGCGCGGCGGATCCAGCGCTTCCTGTCGCAGCCGATGTTTGTGGCGGAGCCGTTTACCGGCCGCCCAGGTGCATACGTGCCACGCGAGGAGACGGTGCGCGGCTTCCGTGAGATTCTGGAAGGCAAGCACGATAGCCTGCCTGAGCAAGCGTTCTACCTGGTTGGCACCATCGACCAGGCGGTCGAGGCGGCAGCCGCTATGGCGGCCGGAGCCTAGCGTCGCGGAAGGCCACTGGCTGCCGGTGATGCGCGACGAGTGGGTCGAGCGGCGGAAACTCCGCCGACCGCCTACCGCGGGACACCGGCAGCCGCGCTCCGCCAAGGGGGACTCATGCGTCCAACGAAACTTAGCGTCGAGGTGGTCACCGGCGAGCGGGTTGTGTACGCTGCCGAGGATGTCGATATGGTCGTGGCGCCCGGAGCCGATGGGCAACTTGGTATTCTGCCGCGCCATGCCGCACTCTTCACTCTGCTGTCGGCAGGTGAGATGCGCGTGAAGAAAGGCGCCGCCGAACAGTCGCTCGTGGTGTTTGGCGGGTTTCTGGAGGTTGCCAACAACCGTGTCCTGGTGCTGGCAGATACCGCCGAGCGCGTGGAAGAGATCGACATCGAGCGAGCCGAGACCGCTCGCCAGCGGGCGCAGTCGCGCATTGCGGACCGTTCGGTGCAATGGGACCTGGCGCGCGCGCACATCGCGCTACAGCGCTCGAACGTGCGTTTGCGCGTCGCCGGAAGGCACCGCAGCCGGCGCGGCTCGCACCCGCCAGGCCAGCCGGAACCGTAGTCGGTACGTCGGACATACAGGCGAGGGTGTGCGGCGCATCGTGTGATCAGGAAGTGACGTGATGGTGAACCCTGCCGTCTCTCCACCGACGTTGCATGATTCCGTACTCTCAACGCTCCCTGCGCATTCGGCGGATAGCACGATTGTCACCACTGGCGGCACGCCGTTGCGTGGCAACCTGCGCATCGGTGGCGCGAAGAATGCTGCTCTGCCGATGATGGCGGCCGCGTTGCTGACCGACGAACCGTGCGTCCTCGAAAACGTCCCGATCCTTGAAGACATCTTTGTTATGGTCGAGCTCCTGCGCTCGTTCGGCGCGGAGGTGGAGTTCCAACCAGAACGACATCGTGTGCGCATCCACGCCCGCGAGATCACCGGACGTGAGGCTCCAGCGGAGCTCGTTGAGCGAATGCGCGCATCGTTCCTGGTCAGCGGCCCGGTGCTTGCCCGGCGCGGAGAGTTGGTCGCTTCGGCGCCTGGCGGCTGCAAGCTGGGCAGCAGGCCGGTCGATGTCGACGTGCGCGGTTTTCGACGCATGGGCGCCAAAGTCTTCGTCGGCGACGGTTACTATGAGATGCGCACGCCGCGTCTCGAGGGCGCCGACATCTATATGGATTACCCCAGCCACACTGGCACCGAGAACCTGCTGATGGCTGCTACGCTGGCGCGCGGCACCACAACGATCGTCAATGCGGCCTCCGAGCCGGAGATCTTCGCGCTCGGGAACCTGCTCACCGAAATGGGGGCGCGGGTGAGCGGCGTCGGCACCCCGCACATCAAGGTGCAGGGGGTCGAACGGCTGCGCGGCTTCCATAGCTCGATCCTGCCGGACCGCCTGGAAGCCGGTACCTTCGCCATCGGCGCAGTCGTCACCGGTGGTGAGGTGGTGCTGGAGCGGGTCAACGAGCGTGACATGTTGCCACTCACCTACAAGCTCCGTGAGGCGGGCGCGGAAGTCTGGACGAGCGAGAGCTCGATGATGGTGCGCGCCGGCAAGTACCTCGAGCCGGTCGAGATCCAGGCGCTACCGTTCCCTGGCTTCCCAACCGACCTCCAGGCCGCGTTTGCTGTGTTGCTCACCCAGGCCGACGGCCAGAGCCGCATTTTCGAGCGTGTCTTCAACGACCGCCTGCGTTATGCCGAGCAGTTGCGCAAGCTCGGCGCTGACGTTCACGTCGTCAGTAACCAGGAGGCGCGTTTCAACGGCCCGACGCGGCTACGCGGAGCCGATGTGCATGCGCTGGACATCCGCTCTGGCGCGTGCTTGATCCTGGCCGGGCTGATCGCCGAAGGGGAAACGCGCGTCCACGATATCCAACACGTGCGCCGCGGCTATGAGGGCATCGTAGAGAAGTTCTCAGCGTTGGGCGCAACCATCAAGTATGCGTAGTTGACACTGACTGGCGACTGGAGCCGCGTTTGGTTTCTCCGAGCCATCGGACGCGGAGCGACGCTGGTTCATGAAATGCTGCGAGATGCGCTTCCAACAGTTCCACCCAGGCCGGGGCGCTAGAATCGTGCGTGATGACTGCTCGCAGGCGGGCATTGGGTTGCTCGGCTGAATCAACCTGCTCGCGAGGGATAGATGGGAGACGCTGCAGTGTCGACGTTTCGCGCGCTCGTCATCGAGAAGACCGATGCCGGGAATATCGTCGAGTTCCGCGACCTGACGCTTGCCGACCTACCGGACAACGACACGCTCATCGACGTGCGCTATTCGTCGTTGAACTACAAAGATGGGCTGGCTATCACCGGCACGGCGCCAATTGCTCGGCGCTCGCCGATGGTCGCTGGCGCAGATCTCGTCGGGGTCGTCCTTGAGTCTGCAGTGCCAGACTGGCCAGCGGGTACACCGGTAACGGTCAACGGCTGGGGGTTATCGGAAGTGCACTGGGGTGGCTATACCCAGCGCCAGCGTGTGCGTTCCGAGTGGCTGGTGCGTGTCCCGGACGCCTTCACGCTGGAGCAGGCAGCAGCTATCGGCACAGCTGGATACACAGCGATGCTCTGTGTGCTGGCGCTGGAGGAAGGCGGCGTCACCCCAGAAAGCGGAGACGTGCTCGTGACCGGCGCGTCGGGCGGGGTCGGTTCCGTTGCTGTCGCGCTCCTATCCTCGCTGGGGTACCGCGTCGTTGCCGCAACTGGTTCCGCCGATGCGCAGGCGTATCTCAGCGGACTCGGTGCGGCGGAGTTCATCGAGCGTGCCACGCTGGCCGAAAAGGGCCGGCCATTCCAGGCGGAACGCTGGGCTGGGGTCGTCGACACCGTCGGCAGCACGACCTTGGCGAATGCACTGGCACAGACAAAGTACGGCGGCACTGTGGCGGCTTGCGGCTTGGCTGGCGGCAACGACCTGCCGACCACCGTATTGCCGTTCATCCTGCGTGGTGTGCGGCTGCAAGGGGTCGATTCAGTCATGGCGCCACGCGCGCGCCGCGAAGCAGCCTGGGCACGCCTTGCGCGCGATCTCGACCAAGCGAAGCTGGCCAGCATCACCTCGGTTGAACCACTTTCCAATATCTTCGATCTCGCGCAGGCCATCCTGCGAGGTGAAACGCGCGGGCGAGTCGTGATTGATGTGAACCGCTGACAGCGGTTGGCAGGCGAGAACGTGGGCCGACCTGGAGCGCGGCCGGAAGGCGAGCCGGATTGCTGTCGCGCGCTGCTCCTGCAACAGGGCTGAGATGGCCGCTGTGGTAGACTCGGGTGTCCGGACGCAAGCCGCCGCGTGCTGCGTGGCGGCTCACGTATGTCCGATATCCAGTTGGCGGAACCACACCGGAGCGAGTCAGCTTGGCAAAACAACTCGGCATTGACCTTGGGACGGCGAACGTGCTCGTGTTTGTACGCGGGCGCGGGATCGTGATCAACGAGCCGTCGGTCGTCGCCATTTCAGCCCGCGACGGCAAGGTGAAAGCGGTTGGCCTGGAGGCCCGCAACATGCTGGGCCGTGAGCCGCGCGACACGATTGAAGTTGTCCGGCCGATGCGCGATGGGGTGATTGCCGACTACGTCGTCACCCAGGAGATGCTGCGCTATTTCATCAACAAGGCGGTCGGTCGCTTCTCATTGACCAAGCCGGACGTGATGATCTGCGTACCAGCCGGCGTTACCGGTGTGGAGCGCCGCGCCGTGCGCGATGCCGCGCTGGCTGGGGGTGCGCGCCGTGCCTTTCTGATCTCCGAACCGCTGGCGGCGGCGATCGGCGCGAAGGTGCCGGTGGCCGACCCAAGCGGCAACATGGTGATCGACATCGGCGGTGGCACGACGGAAGTGGCCGTCATCTCACTCAACGGGATCGTCGTCTCCAAGTCGATCCGCGTCGGTGGCAATCGTTTCGACGAGGCGATTGGCAACTACATCAAGCGCAAATACAACCTGCGCATCGGCGAACGCACCGCCGAAGAAGTCAAGATCGGCATCGGGTCGGCTATGCCGTTGGAAGAGGACCTGGCGATGGAAGTGCGCGGGCGCGACGAGGTCGCCGGCCTGCCGCGTACCATCCGGGTACATTCCAACGAGGTCGTCGAGGCGATCACCGAACCGCTCGAGGCGATCATTGGCGCGGTACGGGCAGTGCTAGAAGAGACCCCGCCGGAGCTCTCCTCCGACATCATCGACAAGGGCATGATCCTGACCGGCGGCGGCGCGCTGTTGCGCAACCTCAGCGACCTGCTGACCGAAGTCACCGGCGTGCCCTGCTACGTCGCCGACGACCCCCTCTCTGCCGTAGCCATCGGCACCGGCCTGGCCCTCGAATACTTCGACATCTTGCGCGATAGCCTGGAAGAGCCGTGAGCTGTGAGCTGTGAGCTGTGAGTGGTGAGCCGTGAGCCGT
>QEUZ01000339.1 GCA_003577355.1 Chloroflexota bacterium
TTGGCTGTGCGCTCGCTCAACGCCTTGATCCGCTCTGGCGGCAGCAATTCAGTGATCGGGATACCCGCCACTGTCGTGAATCGCGGCAGTGGAACCATCGTGTCGCCGTGGCCACCCAACACTAGCGCCTGCACGTCTTCCACTGATACAGAGAGCTCCATGGCAATAAATGTGCGGAAGCGCGCCGAATCGAGTACGCCGGCCATGCCGATCACTCTCGATTTCGGGAACCCCGACGCCTCGTAGGCAACATGACACATCGCATCGAGGGGGTTTGCAACGACGATGATCACGCAATCTGGTGACTGCGCCACCACCTGCTCAGTGACTGAACGCACGATACCCATATTTGTGCGGAGGAGGTCATCGCGGCTCATGCCCGGTTTTCGCGCGATACCGCTCGTGATAACGACAACGTCCGAACCGGCAGTGTCTTCGTAGGAATTCGCACCGGTAATCACTGTGTCGTACCCGAGCACTGGCCCGGATTGCATCAGGTCGAGCGACTTCCCCTGCGGCATGCCTTCGACGATATCGACGACAACGACATCGGCATACTCCTTGGCAGCCAACCCCTGGGCAACGACTCCACCGACCATTCCGGCCCCGACCACAGTCACCTTCCGGCGCATCTCAGCTTCCTCCGTCTCCCCAACCACCTGCGTGTTGTCATCTCGTGAACGCTCTTCTATCGAGCGGATCATAGCACGCGACCGGACTCTGCCCGTTGACGACACCAGACGCCGGCCGGTATACTTTGGCGCGCTCAGGCGTGAGGCAGAGCCACTTGCCCAGGTGGCGGAATAGGCAGACGCGCTAGCTTGAGGGGCTAGTGACCATTAACGGTCGTGGGGGTTCAAGTCCCTTCCTGGGCACCGGATCACGTCAACAGCGGGGGCGATTAACTCAGTTGGAAGAGTGCCACGTTTACACCGTGGATGTCAGAGGTTCGAGCCCTCTATCGCCCACTGGCACGGCAACCCCAACAGCCGTGGGCATACGCCGAGGTAGCTCAGTAGGTAGAGCATACGACTGAAAATCGTAGTGTCGGCGGTTCGATCCCGCCCCTCGGCACCATGCGCGTCCTGGTTCTCCAGGACGCGCTCTCGTTTTTGCCCCGTACCCAGGCTACGATCTGGACGCGACACGCTCAACAACACCGTCGATATGCCAACTCAGCGGGACACAGCCATAGCTGGGCACGAACGGCAAGACACTGCGCTGCAACTCAGCGCACAAGCGACAACCTTGGGTATACTGCCGGATGCCCTCGCGGAGGGAGTGGGGAACGTGCGCATTGTGGGGGAGACGTGCAGACGTGTCGGACGTTGATTGGGGTTTAACCGCTGCGGTCGTTGCATCGGCCGCGGCGATTGTTTATGGGTTGCTTCTCGCTCGCCTCGTCCTGAGCCGGCCTGCCGGGAACGAGCGTATGCTCGAAATCGCCCGAGCGATCCAGGAAGGCGCCGAGGCGTACATGCGCCGGCAGTACCAGGTGGTTGCCATTGTCGGCATTGTCATTGCAGTTGTCCTGGCCTTCGCCACTGATATCACCACGGCCATCGGCTTCGTGGTTGGCGCCATCGCATCGGCCGCCGCCGGGTTCATCGGCATGAGCGTCGCCGTGCGCGCGAATGTGCGCACCGCCGAGGCTGGGCGCCACGGCGTCGGGCTGGCGCTTGACACCGCATTCAAGGGTGGGACTGTCACCGGCCTGTTCGTGGTCGGCTTGGGGCTGGGCACCGTTTCCATCTTCTACTGGATCACGAATGATGTCGCAGCGCTGGTCGGCCTCGGCTTTGGCGGCTCACTCATCTCGGTGTTCGCCCGTATCGGCGGCGGCATCTACACCAAGGCAGCTGACGTTGGCGCAGACCTTGTTGGAAAGGTCGAAGCCGGCATACCCGAAGATGACCCACGCAACCCGGCTGTCATCGCTGACAACGTCGGCGATAACGTTGGCGACTGCGCCGGTATGGCGGCCGACCTCTTCGAAACCTACGCCGTCACATCGATTGCCGCGATGTTGCTCGGCGACCTGGTGTTCCACGATGCAGCGCCGGCCGTGCGCGAGGCGGCAATCGTCTTTCCGTTAGTCCTCGGCGCCGCCTCGATCGTTGCCTCGATCATCGGCACATTCTTCGTGCGCGCCCGCGAAGGCGCTTCGATTATGGCCACACTCTATAAGGGGTTGATCGCCAGTATTGTCATCGGCGTCGTCGGCTTCCTGCCGGTGACGATGTGGCTGATGGACGATAACGGCGTCATCACAGACTCGCAAATCAGTCTCTTCGGCCTCGAGTTTGGCATGGACCCAACCCTCAAGATCTTCCTGGCCGCATTCGTGGGTATCATCGTCACCCTCGGCGTCGTCGTGTTCACCGAGTACTTCACGTCAACCAAGTACAAGCCCGTGCGCGATATTGCCCAAGCGTCGGAAACTGGACATGGGACGAACATCATCTCCGGCCTCGCCGTCTCAATGAAGTCAACCGCACCCTCCATATTCCTGATCGCGCTCGCTATCTATGTCGCCTATGGACTGACTGCCGGAGCACCCGACGCCGGACTCTACGGAATCGCTGTCGCCGCGATGGCGATGCTCTCAATGGCGGGCATCATCGTCGCGATCGACTCGTTCGGCCCGATCACCGACAACGCCGGTGGCATTGCAGAGATGTCGGAAATGCCCGCCGATGTTCGCGCTGTCACTGATCCACTCGATGCCGTCGGCAATACGACAAAGGCCATCACTAAGGCCTATGCCATCGGCTCGGCAGGCCTTGCAGCTCTCGTGCTCTTCGCGTCGTACTTCCTGGAACTCGAGGTCCGACCGTCGTTCGATCTTTCCAGTCCGCACGTCCTGATCGGATTGCTGATCGGCGCGACATTGCCGTACCTGTTCGGCGCGTTGTTGATGGAATCTGTTGGCAAGGCCGGAGGGGCTGTTGTCCTGGAAGTCCGGCGACAGTTTCGGGAACGGCCGGGCATCCTCGAAGGCACTCAACGCCCTGAATACGGCCACGCAGTCGATATTGTCACCAAGAGCGCGCTCCGCGAGATGATCGTCCCCGCGCTGATCCCGATCGTCGCACCATTGCTCGTCGGCGTCACGCTTGGTCAAAGTGCCGTGGGCGGCCTGCTCATTGGGTCGATCATCACTGGGTTGTTCGTTGCCATCTCGATGACAACTGGCGGCGCAGCCTGGGACAACGCGAAGAAGCTCATTGAAACCGGCCTGCATGGCGGCAAGGGATCGTTCGCACACCAGGCATCGGTAACCGGCGACACCGTTGGTGACCCGTACAAGGACACCGCCGGGCCTGCGATCAACCCGATGATCAAGATCGTCAACATCGTTGCGCTGCTGATGATCGTCTTCCTCAACTGGTAACAGGTACTGGGTCACGTACGACAGCCCCGACGAACCAATCGTCGGGGCTGTTGTCGTGTCATGGGGCGGAATGTGCGCCGCTCAGCGATCAGCCGTGAGGCGAACGACCATCACCGGTGGAACGCAGCGACGACCGTTCACGGATGATCCGGAACATATCCGGCTCTTCGATCTTGCGCCGTCCGATGGTGGTGCGATATGCCAGCGCCATTACAAATGCGGCCGGCCCCCAGAAAATGGCGAATGCGCTGTACAACAACGTCGCCATCACACAATAGAAGATGCCAAACCACACGAACGTCATCAACGCTTCTAAGGGGTCGGTATAGTCGACGCCGCGTTCCGACAGTGGGCCAGCCGGCTCAAACGTCATACGCAGGTTGTTCAGAATGAAGAACAACACGATACTGCCGAGCGAAATCAGCAGCGGCAAGACGTAGCCGGAACCGTAGCGCGCAAACAGGGACGCTGTCCCGAGCAGTGTGATCACAAACAGCGACCACGTCACGAAGCGGACTGCGTCGGACGGCGGCTCGTATAGATACAAGTCGCTCCTCCAACGGTTCTTCTCATCAACCAGAAACCCGAGCAACTGACGCCAGTTGTCGAAAATCGATATCCAGATCAGCAACATGCCAAGTGCAACAAATGTTGCACGTGATACGCGCCGCCCCCATGCCGAGCGATCGTTCCACATCCCGGCAAACGCCGACTGATTGCGCGACCACACGTACAGCAACCCCAGCGCGGCAACGAGTGTGATTGGGTAGTTGGATGCCAGAATATCGAACACCGTTCCTCGGACCTCACTCCCTTGGCGCATACGCCGAATGCGCGCATGTGGCAGTATACGCCCAAGCTGTTTACCCAGTGTGGACCGTGCGGTTCGTCTTGACGAACTGCCTGCCGGTGAGTAATCTTGGGGGTGTCAGGGAACTGACGTGCGGAAGTGGCTCAGTGGTAGAGCATCTCCTTGCCAAGGAGAAGGTCGCGAGTTCGAATCTCGTCTTCCGCTCCCAGCGGGTCTCAACCGAGGCCCGCTTTGCATTTCACGCGCTGCCTGCGGAAATGGCGGAACGGCAGACGCTGCGGTCTTAAACACCGCTGGGGGTAACCCCGTGCGGGTTCGACTCCCGCTTTCCGCACCAATCGCTCAGTTTCGGCTTGTGTATACGGACCTCACGCCCGGCGCGTCAACTGCTGCAGGTTGCAATGGTTCGCTCACGCCACATTCTGATTAGCAGACGTGTCGCTCCTGCACTACTTCT
>QEUZ01000340.1 GCA_003577355.1 Chloroflexota bacterium
ACGCCGAAGGCAGCGCTCCTGCGGCGCGAGGCCGAAGTGCTGCGCTTCACCCAGGAGCAGGTCCATGCGCTGGATGCCATGGCCGCCAACGCGCAAGTGGTGTTCGAGGGCCCAGCTGGGACCGGCAAAACCGTGCTGGCGGTGGAAGCGGCGCGGCGTGGGGCGGCCGCTGGGCGGCGGGTGCTGTTCGTCTGCTTCAACCGGCTGCTCGGCGAGGCGCTGCGCGAGCAGACCGCGGCGTTCGGCGCGAACGTCGTCGCCTGCACGCTCCATCACCATATGCGCCTGGCCGCCGGTCTGGAGGAGGTCGAGTCGCCCAGTTCGTCGTTCTGGGATACCGAACTGCCGGCGATGGCGATCGACGCCCTGCTGGAAGGGCGCGGAGCAGCGTTCAGCTTCGACGAGCTGGTCATCGACGAGGCGCAGGATATCCTGCGTGAGAACTATCTTGACGTTCTGGACCTGAGCCTGCGCGGCGGGCTGGCGGCCGGTCGCTGGCGGATCTTCGGCGACTTCATCGGCCAGAACGTGTACGACTCGGCCAATATCTCGCTCGACCAGTTCCTCACGGAGCGCGCCGGTAATGCGTCGCGCTACCTGCTGACCCGCAACTGCCGCAACACCCCGCGCATCGCCGAGCTGGCCAGCCACCTGCCGGGCCTGGAGCGCGTCTACAGTGGCGTGCTGCGCGCCGATGACTACCTCGAGCCGACCCTGCACTTCTACCGCGATAGCGCAGAGCAGGCGCGCTTGCTGCTCGATGCGCTGGAGCGCTTGTATCAGGAGGGCTTCAGCGGCTCGGATATTGTCGTGCTATCTGCCCGCTCGGACCCGCACGCCATCGTGAAACAGGTCAGCGCGCCACCGTGGCGCGACCGGCTGCGTCCGCTGGCCGAGGTGCGCGGTGGCCAGGTCGGCTACTGCTCGATCCACGCCTTCAAGGGGCTGGAGGCCCCGGCCGTCGTTGTTACCGATCTGGACTACCCAACCAACCGCGCCTTCCATCCGCTGGTGTACGTTGCGGTCACCCGCGCGCGCCACCGGCTGACCCTGCTGGCAAGTGAGAGCGCTCGCCCCGCGCTGGCCTGCATGCTCCAACGGCCGATGGCGACGCTTTCCCAGTAGTGTCTGCGCACCCTGTGGCATGCGTGCGCGCTCTGGCGCCTCTCGGTTCCACGCCCACGATGACTGTGACCAATTGCCGGTGGCTACCTATGCCCGCAGGGTGCCCTGCACCCGCACCTTCAGCCACTGCCAGCCCGGGAGATGACGGTTGTCCGGGCACGAGCGGCAGCCCGCCCTTACCCGCCTGTGCCACAATTGCACGATTGAGGATGACGATATCGCCAACCTGGGATGATTCGGGCGGCGGCGGAGCGAGGGACGCATGGTAGCAACACAGAATTTGGGGTATCCGCGCATCGGGAAGCGGCGCGAGTTGAAGCGCGCCGTCGAACGCTATTGGTCCGGCAAGGGTACGGCGGAGGAGTTGGCCAGCGTCGCTGCTGAGATCCGCCGCGCGAACTGGGCTACCCAACTGGCCGCCGGGATCGACCGTATCCCCTGCAACGATTTCACCTACTACGACCACATGCTGGATACCGCCTGCCTGTGGGGCATGGTCCCGCAGCGTTTTGGCGCTCACTCCCCCGGCGAACCGGTGTCGCTGGAGACGTACTTTGCCATGGCGCGTGGCGGTAAGGATGCCGTGGCGCTGGAGATGACCAAGTGGTTCGACACGAACTACCACTACCTTGTGCCGGAGTTCGATGGCCCGCAGCCGAGCCGCTGTGGCACGGCGGTGGTTGACGCCTTCAAGGAAGCACGCGCCCAGGTGGGGGCTGCCGCGACGCCGGTGCTGGTTGGCCCGCTGACGTTCGTGCTGCTGGGGAAGCGCCACACCAAGTCCTTCGCCGCGCACGTGGCCGACCTGCTGCCGCTCTACGCCGCGCTGCTGGCCGACTTGGCCGCTGCTGGCGCCGAGTGGGTGCAGATCGACGAGCCTTGCCTGGTGCAGGACCGCAGCGCCGACGAGCTGGCGCTTTATACCCAGGCCTACACCACGCTGGCCGCCGGTAGCCGCCCAAAGATCATGCTGCAGACCTACTTCGGCTCGCTCGGCCCCAACTGGGACACCGTCATGGCCTTGCCGGTCGAAGGGGTCGGGTTGGACCTGGTGCGCCACCCCGGCAACCTGCGTGACCTGCTGGAGCGGGGCATCCCGGCCGGCAAGCTGCTCGGCGCGGGTATCCTGAACGGGCGCGGTGTCTGGCGGGCCGACCTGGAGGCGACCCTGGGGACGCTGGAGCGCATCGCGGCCACGGTTGGGCCAGAGAACCTGGTGATCGGCCCGTCGTGCTCGCTGCTGTACCTGCCGCACGATGTCAACCTGGAGAGCGGCCACGACGCCGAGGTGCTCGCGAACCTCTCGTTCGCTGAGCAACGCCTGGCGGAGCTGCGCACCCTGGCCAACGGGTTGCAGGGCGGGCGCGAGGCGATCGCTGGCGAGCTGGCTGCCGACCGCGCGCGCTTGGCTGCCCGTGCCGCGTCCGCCGCCCACCACCTGCCCACCCAGCAGCGTCTGGCCGCACTCGATGACAGCGCCTTCTCCCGGCCGGAGCCGTTTAGCGAACGCATCGAGCGGCAGAATGTGCGCCTCGGCCTGCCTGCCTTCCCGACGACGACGATTGGTTCGTTCCCGCAGTCGGCCGAGGTGCGCGCGATGCGCGCGAAGTACCGGACCGGCAAGGTCACCCAGGCGGAGTACGACGACTGGGTGAAAGGGCGCATCGACGACCTGGTGGCGCGTCAGGAGGCGATCGGGCTAGACGTGCTGGTGCACGGCGAGTTCGAGCGCACCGACATGGTGGAGTACTTCGGGGCGCAGTTGGGCGGCTTCATTGTGACCGAACATGGCTGGGTGCAGTCGTATGGCTCACGCTGCGTGCGCCCGCCGGTCATCGTTGGCGATGTCTACCGTGTCGCGCCGATGACGGTGGAAACAAGCGCCTACGCGCAATCGCGCACGCAGCGCCCGATGAAGGGCATGCTCACCGGGCCGGTGACAATCCTCAACTGGTCGTTCGTGCGTGAGGACCTGCCACGGTCCGAAGTGGCGCTGCAGATCGGCCTGGCCCTGCGCGACGAGGTGGTCGACCTGGAGGCCGCCGGGATCCCGATCGTCCAGATCGACGAGCCGGCGTTGCGCGAGGGGTTGCCCCTGCGGCGGGCCGACTGGCCGGAGTACCTCGACTGGGCGGTGCGCGCGTTCCGCCTGGCGGCTTCCGGCGTGCGGGCGGAGACGCAGATCCATAGCCACATGTGCTACAGCGAGTTCAACGACATCATCGACGCAATCGATGCGATGGACGTCGATGTGATCTCGATTGAGAATAGCCGCTCGAACGACGAACTGCTGCAGGCCTTTACCCAGAACCGCTACGAGCGCCTGATCGGGCCTGGGGTCTACGATGTCCACTCGCCGCGCATCCCCTCCGTGGAGGAGATGGCCGAGCGCCTGCGGCGCGCCAGCAGTGTGCTGGGCGCGACCCACCTGTGGGTGAACCCGGACTGCGGCCTGAAAACCCGCGGCGATGCCGAAGTCTGGCCATCGCTGGAGCACATGGTCGCCGCCGCACGGGAGCTGCGCGGGGCGATTGCCTGAACGACTATGGGGTCATCGCCACTGCGTTGACCCCCTATCCTGCTCCTTCGAGCGGTCCGGGTCAACCGGTTGGTCCCGGCGTACCAATGTCGGCGTGGCCATGTATCCCTAGTTCAGGACGAATTGGTGATCGTCTCCGGCCAACCCCGCGGGGCAGAGTACAGCAGTGGCTGGCCGGCGGATGCGCGGAGATTGTGACCAGGCGCTCCGTCCCGCCTGAGCCGTTGTGCGGGGTAGCGGGGCATGGCATTCGAGCGTCCTACCACTCGTCGCAAATGGACCCGGCAGCGTGCAGCTGTTGCTGGTTGTGTCGTTGCACTCGGTGGCCTGGTGTTGCTGGGCGGCAATCCGGGAAGCTCGACCCTTGCGTTGCGTCTGGGCGCGGCATCGCTTGCCTGTGGGGTTGGGTTGCTCCTATGCATCCGGGGCACAGGTTGGCGCAGAGCATCGCGGGTGCATCCGGCGGCCAACGTCGGAATGCGTTCCGATGTCGCTGCACTCTTGGGGTACACCCCGGCCGAGTGGCAATCCGACCCGGGATTGTGGCTGACGCGCATACACCCGGACGACCGCGCTCGGGTGCAGGCCGAACGTGATCGTGCCGACCGCGCTGGTGAACCGTTCGATAGCGAGTACCGCATGCTGGCACGCGACGGTCGCGAGGTCTGGGTCCGCGACATGGCGCTGCTGTTGCATGACCAGTCCGGTGGGCCGCTCCACTGGCAGCAGCTAAAATTCGATATCACTGCGTACAAGCAGGCGGAGCAGCAGGCTCTGGCGGTGCAGCGCCAGTGTCAGCGCCTGCTCGACCAGACCCCCTGTATTATTTACCGCGCTCGGCTGGATGCGGTCAGCACCACGGAATACATCAGTTCGCGGGTCGAGACGATGCTCGGCTACCCGGCGGAGAAGTTCGTGCAGGACCCATACTTCTGGTTGTCGCTCGTGCACCCGGACGATCGGGAGGCGGTGCGGCAGGATCTCGCAGC
>QEUZ01000341.1 GCA_003577355.1 Chloroflexota bacterium
GCCGAGTGCCCATCCGTTCTGGGGGGTCGGCCTGCAGGTACTGTTGCCAACCGACGAAACGCAGCTGAAGACGCAGCTTGCCGATGCGCTGGAATCTGAAGCTGTGCTGCGGGCTGCTTGCCGGGTGCTGGCTGGGCTGCTGGGCCTGGAGGACCCACCCTCCCGAGGGGAAGCCCGCGAGCTGATCGACATCGCCGAACGCCTGCTGACCGCACCGGAGCTAGCCGATGCCGATGTCGCAGCGCCGGAATGGCTCGCTGCCCAGGCGGAAGTGCAAACGCTGCTGACCAACGGCAGTGAGCGCACCCGCTTGCGGGCGCTGCGTGGCAACGAGGTCACCCCAGAGTCCTGGGACGCGGACCTCGGGACAGTACGCGCCGACCTCAACGCCTATCGCGATGCCTGGTGGCGGGTGCTTTCCGGCCGCTACCGCCAGGCGCGCCGCACATTGGCAGGCTACTGCAGCGCCAGCGTCCCGGGCGATGTCGCAGAGCAAGTGGCGCTGGTCGACGACCTGCTGGCAGCCCAGCGTGCCGATGCCGAGATCGAACGCCTGCGACCGCTCGGCGAGAAGCTGTTCGGCTCGCTCTGGGGAGGGCCAGCCTCCAAAGGCGCTCACCACATGGCTCACCGACCTGCACGAGGACGAACAAGCAGAGCGCTTGCCGCGCGGTAGCGTGGCAGTCATCTCCGCACGCCGGACGCCGCAAGGGCTCGAACCAGCGATCCACGGGCTGCGCCATGCCCTGGAGCGCGAAGCGGCGAGCTTTAGCGCGCTCAGCACGGCGCTGGAGTTCTCCAGCTCCCGCCGCTTCGGAGCTAGCGCCGATGAGGCAAGCCAGCCCTTCAGTATGCGCCGGGAACTGCTGGAGGAATGGCGCGATAACCTGCCACGCCTCGCTGAAATGACCGCCCTTAACGTCTCAGCCGCACGCTGCGCCAGCGAAGAGATGGCTCCACTGGCGGCCGTTGCTGAAAGCTGGCCGGAGGCAGGACGCAACCTCGCCGCGCTGTTGGATGCAACCCGTTACCGGGCGTTGATCGACACTGCCTTCCGAGAGCGGCCCGCCCTTGCGACCTTCGACGGAGATAGCCACGCTGGCGTCGTCGCCCGCTTCCGCCAGCTGGATGCGCTGCAGATCGAGTACAACCGCGCTGCCCTCGCCCAGCAGCATTGGAACGCCATGCCGCAGGTCGATGCTGGCGGCCAGCTTGGTGTGCTGCGCCGCGAGTTCCAGAAGCGCGCACGCCACTTGCCGGTGCGCCAGTTGGTCCAGCGGGCCGGAGCGGCGATCCAGGCGATCAAGCCGGTGTTCATGATGAGCCCGCTCTCAATCGCCACCTACCTGCCGGCAGGCGCTGTCCAGTTCGACCTGGTCGTCTTCGACGAAG
This sequence comes from Chloroflexota bacterium, assembly GCA_003577355.1. Lineage (GTDB taxonomy): Bacteria > Chloroflexota > Chloroflexia > Thermomicrobiales > CFX8 > CFX8. The sequence continues at coordinate 1,393 of QEUZ01000341.1, forward strand.
CGAGCCAGGTGCGGCCGGTCGACGCCTTCGGCGCGCTGCTGCGGGGCAAACAGGCGGTCGTTGTCGGGGACGAGAAGCAGTTGCCGCCAACCAGTTTCTTCGACTCCCTCACCGAAGCCGACGGCGCCGATGAGGATGCCCTCATCACGAGCGATTACCAGAGCGTGCTCGAACTGTTCCTGGCACAGTCAGCGCCCAAACGCATGTTGCGCTGGCATTACCGCAGCCGCCACCAATCGCTGATTGCCGTCTCCAACCAGGAGTTCTACGAGAACAAGCTGGTCGTCTTCCCCAGCCCAAGCGATACCACCGCGGGGGCGGGCCTCGTCTTCCACCACCTGCCGCAAACCGCCTACGAACGGGGCGGCTCGCGCACGAACCCGCAGGAAGCGGCCATTGTGGCGCGTGCCGTGATGCAGCACGCCGCCGAGCACCCAGAGCTGACACTGGGCGTCGCCTCCTTCTCCATTTCTCAGACGAACGCGATCCGCGACGAACTGGAACGCCTGCGGCGTGAGGACCCGAGCAGTGAAGCGTTCTTCGCAGCGCATCCCCACGAGCCGTTCTTCGTGAAGAACCTGGAGAACGTCCAGGGGGACGAGCGCGATGTCATCTTCATCAGCGTCGGTTACGGGCGTAACGCCAATGGCTACCTATCGATGCACTTCGGCCCGCTCAACGATGCGGGGGGCGAGCGCCGGCTGAACGTCCTGATCACCCGCGCCCGCTTGCGCTGCGAGGTGTTCAGCAATATCACCGACGACGACCTCGACCTCGAACGCAGCCCAGCCGCCGGTGTCCGCGCCCTGAAGCAATTCCTGCGTTACGCGCGCACTGGCCTGCTCGACCTGCCGGAAGCCAGCGGCCGCCCGGCCGGTTCCCCATTTGAAACCGCCGTCGAGCAGGCTCTGTTGCGGGCGGGGTATCAGGTGCATCGCCAAGTCGGCTCGGCCGGGTTCTTCATTGACCTTGCCATCGTCGACCCGCAGCGGCCAGGCCGCTATTTGCTGGGTATCGAATGCGATGGGGCGAGCTACCACTCCGCCCGCTCGGCCCGCGACCGCGACCGCCTGCGCCAGCTGGTGCTGGAACGGCTCGGCTGGACGATCTACCGTATCTGGAGCGTCGACTGGTTCCGCGACCCAGATGGCGAGCTGCGCCATGTCGTGGCCGCTATCGAAGCGGCGCGGGCCGGAGGTGCGCCATCTCTGGTCTCCGGCGCGAGCGCTGCGACGTCGATCGCGCGTGCCGAGACGGGGAACGGTCCGGTCAGCCGCAGCCTGCCTTCATACCGCATGGCCCACCTGCGGCTCAACACCAGAGGCCGGCAGTTGCCGGACATCGACCCGGACATCCTGGCCGATTGGGTCAGCACCGTTGTCGCAACCGAAAGCCCGGTGCATGCCGAAGAAGTTATCCGGCGCATCTGCACCGCCGCTGGCGCCGGGCGGGTCGGCGCCCGCATCCACTCCGCCCTCTCCTACGCCATCGCACTGGCCGCAGCCCGCGAGCGTATCGTCATCCGCGGCGCCTTTCTCTGGCTGCCGGGCATGACGACCCCGCAACCACGAGACCGCGCCGCACTGGACAGCACGGCCCGCGACCTGGCGCTGGTCGCGCCCGAAGAGATCGACCTGGTGGTCGAGATGGTCGTGCGCGATGCCGTGGCGATCGACCCGGAGCAGGTCGCGCCTGCCGTCGCGCGCCTCTTCGGGTTCCAACGCCTCACCGATACGATGCGCGCCGAGATCGACCCACGCATCCGCACACTGCTCGCAACCGGGCGACTGGTCGAGCACAATGGTCAACTGCGCCCGGCAACGCAGGTCGACACCACAGGAGGTATGCGATGAGCGCCACCCACCACGGCCAGCCATTGCTGGCGGCCGGAGAACCGCTGCAACAGGCCAGCTCTGCGATGGTCCTCGTCCATGGACGCGGCGCAACCGCCGAAAGCATCCTCTCACTGGCGAACGAGTTCCGGGTCTCCGGCATGGCCTTCCTCGCCCCGCAGGCAGCTGGGAACACCTGGTATCCCAACTCCTTCCTGGCCCCGTTGCACAGCAACGAACCCTGGCTCAGCTCTGCCCTGGACGTGTTAGCGAGCGTGCTAGAACGCATCAACACAGCCGGCATCCCCTGGGAACGCACGATCCTGCTCGGCTTCTCTCAGGGGGCGTGCCTCGCCAGCGAGTTCGTCGCCCGCAACGCGCGGCGGTATGGTGGCCTCGCCGCCCTCAGCGGGGGGCTCATCGGCCCACCCGGCACGCCGCGCAACTACCCCGGCTCGCTGGACGGCACGCCCATCTTCCTCGGCTGTAGCGACGTTGACCCGCACATCCCCAAGGAGCGCGTCCTGGAATCGGCCGATGTCCTGCAAGCGCTGGGGGGCGTCGTCACCAGCATCCTCTACCCAAACCTCCCCCACACCGTGATCCGCGACGAGATCCAGCACGTCCAAGCCATCATCGACGCGTTGAAGTGAAGCGTGCTCGGCGACAGATCGATTCGGAGAGCGAGTTCGCGCCATAACGTGGCCACCCGCAACCCCATTGCCACAGACCCGGAAAGCGGGTATTACTCACCCACCATAGTCCACCCATCACCACTCACTACCGACGAATCACTCGCACCGAAGGGGCGACCATGAAGATCACCTCCATCGAGACTGCGGTGTTGCGCATCCCGACGGCGCCGCCCATCGCATTGGATATCCCGGAGCAGGCGCTGGTCGTCGCAACCATCCGCACCGACGAGGGGCCAGAGGGGTTGGGCTACTCGCTGGCCTTCGGCGGCTTCGGCGCGGAGGCGATCCAGACCTACCTCGACACCCGTCTGGCGCCAGCCCTGCTCGGAGCCGACCCGCTCCTGGTCGAGCGGCATTGGGAAGCCCTCTACCGGCTGGACCGCGGGCTGAAGCGCCAGGGCATCGCCGCATATGCGCTATCTGCCGTGGACATCGCGCTTTGGGACATTGTTGGCAAGGTTGCCGGCCTGCCGCTCTACCAGTTGTGGGGCGGGTACAGCGATACGATCGCGACGTACGGCAGCGGTGGCTGGGGAAGCTACAGCATCGCCGACCTGGTGGGGGAGGCGGAACGCTACGCCGCCCTGGGTTGCCGCTACTACAAGCTGAAGATCCATCACCCCGACCCACGGGTGAACCGCGAGCGGGTCGCAGCGGTACGCAACGCCCTGGGGCCGGATATTGGGATCATGGTTGATGTGAACCAGAAGCTGGACGTGCTCGGCAACATCCGCCAGGCGCGCCTGCTGGAGGAGTTCGACCTGGTCTGGTACGAAGAACCAGTGCTGGCCGACGACATCGCCGCCTGCGCCGATGTTGCACGCAGCATCAACATCCCTGTCGCAACCGGCGAGAACAACTACACCCGCTACGAGTTCCGCGACCTGATCGAGCGCAACGCGGCCCGCTACCTGATGCCGGATGTCTGCCGCGCGAACGGCTACTCGGAGACGCTGAAGATCGGCCGCTTGGCTGCTGCCCATCAGGTGCTCGTCTCTCCGCACGTCGTCCACGAGCTCTCACTGCACATCTGCGGGGCGCTCCCCAACGGCTTCCTGGTCGAGTTCATCGACTGGACCCCGCCCGACCTGTTCGAGGAACTGCCGGCCTGTATCAACGGCGCGTTCACGGTTCCCCAGCGCCCCGGCCACGGCATGCAGATCACCAGCGCGGCCTACGCGAAGTACCGCGTGTCATAGAGGAAGGTGAA
>QEUZ01000342.1 GCA_003577355.1 Chloroflexota bacterium
ACGTTGACATGCGGCTTGCTGCGCTCAAATTTTTGCTTGGCCACGGATTGCTCCCAACCTCCCTGTGTATCCAAATCGCCTGCGTAGCATCCGCAGGCACTTCTGCCAACCAGGCGCTACGCGCGCTTGTTGCGTGCCACCAGTTCCTGCGCCAACTGTGCCGGTAGCGTCTCGTAATGGTCGAATTCCATCGACGAGGTCGCTCGGCCTTGAGTCATCGAACGTAGTTCGGTTGTGTAGCCGAACATGTTGGCAAGCGGCACATAGGCCGTCACGACCTGCGCTCCGGCGCGCATTTCCATACCTTCGATGCGGCCACGCCGTGCATTGAGGTTTCCGATGACATCGCCGGTGAATTCCTCCGGCGTTACCACCTCAACCCGCATCACTGGCTCGAGCACCACCGGGGCGCCCCGGCGCACGCCTTCCTTTAGCGCCATCGATCCGGCGATCTTGAAGGCCATTTCCGAAGAGTCGACCTCGTGGTACGAACCATCTACCAGCGTGGCCTTGACATCGACAATGGGATAGCCCGCCTCGCCGCCGGTTTGCATCGCCTCGCGGATACCTGCGTTGACCGCAGGAATGTACTCGCGGGGGATGACGCCACCGACAATCTTGTCCTCGAAGACGTAGCCACTCCCCTGCTCGAGCGGAGAGAGCTCCAACCACACATGCCCATACTGACCGCGGCCGCCCGTCTGACGCACGAAGCGCCCCTCGACGCGCACCGGCCGCGTGATCGTCTCGCGGTAGGCCACTTGCGGCTTGCCGACGTTCGCCTGCACGCGGAACTCACGCAACAAGCGGTCGACGATCACTTCAAGGTGCAGTTCACCCATGCCCATAATGATCGTCTGGCCGGTCTCTTCGTCTGTGCGCAATCGGAACGTAGGGTCTTCTTCCGCCAGCCGGCCAAGTGCGATGCCCATCTTGTCCGAATCGGCACGGGTCTTTGGTTCAATCGCCACTTCAATGACCGGCTCAGGGAAGTTGATTGACTCGAGGATTACCGGACGGTCAATGTCACAGAGCGTATCGCCGGTAAACGTGTTCTTCAGGCCGATAACCGCACAAATGTCGCCAGCGGAGATCGACTCGATTTCCTCCCGATGGTTCGCGTGCATCTGCAACAGCCGGCCAATGCGCTCCCGCTCTCCCTTGGTGGAGTTCAACGCATACGAACCGGACTGCAGCGTGCCAGAGTAGACGCGGATAAACGTCAGACGCCCGACGTGCGGGTCGGCCTGCACCTTGAACGCCAGCGCCGAGAACGGTGCATCAGGATCGGTCGCACGCACCTCGGGTTCGCCCGTTGTTGGGTGCACACCGGTGATCGGCGGCACATCCAGTGGCGACGGCAGATAGTCGACGACCGCATCCAGAACTTTCTGGACGCCCTTGTTCTTCAAGGCAGAGCCGTTCAAGACCGGCACGAGTTCGGAGCGGATTGTCGCCGCGCGCAGTGCCGCCTTGAGTTCTTCCTGCGTGAACTCATCGTCGTCGAGGTAGCGCAGCGTCAGCTCTTCGTCGGTCTCGGCGATGGCCTCGACCAGTTCGCGCCGGCGACGTTCGGCCTCATCGCGTAACTCTGCCGGAACCTCAGTCACCTCAATGTTCTGACCGAGGTCGTCGTGGTACAGGTACGCCTGCATCTCGATCAGGTCGATCATCCCACGATACTGCGCCTCGGCGCCGATCGGCATCTGCACCACAGCTGGCTTGGCTTTCAGCCGGTCAACGATCATCTCGATCGTGCGCCAGTAATTGGCTCCCGTGCGATCCATCTTGTTCACGAAGCAGATACGCGGGACCTGATACTTATCTGCCTGGCGCCAAACGGTTTCCGACTGCGGTTCAACCCCAGCGACAGCGTCAAAGACCACAACGCCACCGTCGAGTACGCGCAGCGAGCGCTCAACCTCGGCAGTGAAGTCGACATGCCCAGGGGTATCAATGATGTTGATGCGGTGGTCCTGCCAGGAACACGTGGTTGCGGCGGCGGTAATCGTGATGCCGCGCTCGCGCTCCTGGACCATCCAGTCCATCGTGGCGGAGCCCTCATGCACCTCACCGGGGCGATGGACGCGCCCAGTGTAGAAGAGGACACGCTCGGTAGTTGTCGTCTTCCCTGCATCGATATGGGCAATGATCCCGATATTTCGGGTACGCTCAAGCGCGGAGCCTGTCGCTCCGGCTGGCCTGCCCGCTGTCCTGGTTGCGCTCATCTCGTCTTCTTCGTCTCCATCAGCCACCGCGACGTTGCGCCGGCTGCGTATCGGGATGCCCTCGAATGACGTCTCACTTACCAGCGGTAATGCGAGAACGCCTTGTTGGCTTCCGCCATGCGATGGGTATCTTCGCGTCGCTTGATCGTCGCGCCAGTGTTGTTGTAGGCGTCGAGCAGTTCTGCCGCGAGCCGTTCAGACATCGTCTTCCCAGAGCGCGAGCGCGCCGACTGCAGGATCCATCGGATGGCCAACGACGTTCGGCGTTGCCCCTCGATCTGCACCGGCACCTGGTAGGTCGCGCCGCCAACACGACGCGGCTTCACTTCAATAATGGGCGTCGCGTTGTACAGCGCCTGCTGGAATACCTCCAGGCCACTGCGGCCCGTGCGGGTTTCCAGAATATCGAACGCGTCATAGACGATCCGCTCGGCAAGCCCCTTCTTGCCACGCTCCATGACCTTGTTGGTGAAGCGCGTTACGAGTTCGCTACCGTAGCGAGCATCCGGCAATAGTTGGCGGCGTGCGATCTTCGCCCTTCGCGGCATGTCCCTCGTCCTCCCGAAGCACCGGCATCAACGCCGTCGCGGCTCGCAAAACATTGCCGCGTGTGCCCTGTCCACTCACGCAGAAAAGCGGTCGACACGTGTTCACCGTGAGGCCGCTTTTCCGTCCCGTACGATCTTCTCGAAGAATGCTCGCGGGTATCCGGCACAAGCCGGACGGCACGAGACTACTTCTTCGGCTTTTTGGCGCCGTACTTCGAACGCCCCTGCCTGCGGGCATCAACTCCGCGCGCATCAAGCGCGCCACGAATGATGTGGTAGCGCACACCTGGAAGATCGCGGACGCGACCACCACGGATCAACACCACCGAATGCTCCTGCAGGTTGTGACCTTCGCCCGGAATGTAGGCGGTCACTTCCATGCCGTTCGACAAGCGAACGCGGGCGATCTTGCGCAGGGCGGAGTTCGGCTTCTTCGGCGTCATTGTGCGCACTTGCGTACACACGCCACGCTTCTGTGGCGACGGCTTTCCGCGACGTCGGCGACCAGCGTACCGCCCTGCGTTATTGTTCGTAAACTGCAGAGCAGGCGCTTTGGTCTTCTTCCTGACCGACTTTCGCCCTTTACGGACCAACTGGTTGATCGTCGGCACGATTACGAATCTCCTTCGAACTGGCCCGAAACGGCCACAAGCGTGGACTATAGCAAACCACTCGACGGAATGTCAACCAATGCTGGACACTCGTCAACGACCTTAGAGCCGCGTTGCACATCTGCCTCGGTGAGTTTCGACGCACCGCACGCACTCAACCGGCACGCACGGCAGCGGTGCCCTCACCGGAACAGCGCACGGACGCTACACCCAACCACATCACATTGACCAACGCAGGCAATTCTTGGAACGACGCTGGCTCAATGACGATGTTGGCGGGGGTCGAGCGCATACCGCAAGCCGTCTCCCACGAGATTGAAGCAGAGCGACGCCACGAGGATCAAGACGCCCGGCAACATCGCCACATGCGGCGCAACTTGTAGCACCCGCCGGCCTTCATCGACCATGAGGCCCCATTCGGGCGTCGGCGGCGATACGCCCAGCCCGAGGAAGCTCAGGCTTGCCGTGAAGACAACCAATAGCCCGATGATCGTCGTCGCGTAGATCAATACCGGCGCGAAGACGTTCGGCAGCATGTGTTTACCGATGATGCGCGAAAACGGTGCACCGATGGCCCGCGCGGCGACGATGTACTCAGCAGCCGCCTGTTGGCGTGTTGAGGCATATGTCATGCGCGTTAGTGGAGCAATGATCACCAGGGTTGTCGCAAGTATGACTGACCGACGTCCCTGACCCAGCGCTGCGGCTATGGCGATGGCCAGGATGATATCTGGCAGTGCGAACAGCACGTCCATCAGACGCATGATCAGCATGTCGAGAAGCCCACCAAGAAAACCCGCCATCATGCCCAGACAGAGTGCGATTGTGCCGGCCACAATGACCGGCAACACAGCGTTGGGTAACGACTGGCGCCCACCCCAGATCAACCTGCTCAACATGTCGCGCCCGTTGAAGTCCTGCCCCAGGATGTGACCGGGGGTCCCTATTCCGCTCAGCCGGTTGACCATGTCATCCTGGACCGGGTCATCCAGTGGAAGAACTGGGGCGAGAAGCGCCAATAGCGACATGACGATGAGGATAACCGCCGCCACAACGGCGAAGCGGTCCTGCGCATACGCGCGCAGCGATGCACGGATCCCCGTCCGTGAACGGCTCTCCCGCATCGCAATCGACTCTGCCAGCGCATTCGTCCCCTCGCGCTGGTCCG
>QEUZ01000343.1 GCA_003577355.1 Chloroflexota bacterium
ATTACCCATGTCTTCGATGCCGCTATCGACGACTACGGTTGGATCTCTGCGCTTGCTATATCGGGCGTGCTTCTGGTGCTGTTCGGGCGCATCTGGCCTCGCGCCGCCGCTGGGCGTGAGCCGGATGCGGAATCGCCGATGGTAACGCGCGTTGCCGCGGTTCTCCTGTTTGTGTTCGCACCGATCGTGCAGCCCGTCGTGGCGCTGTCGGACCGGCTGGCGCGCGGTCGCCGACGTCACGACACGAGCGAGTTGCTGCCGGCTGGGGGCGAAGAGAATGGGAGCGGAAACGGCAGTTCCGAACGCGAGGCTGATGAAGGCAGCATCGAGGAGGACGAGCAGGAGATGATCTCCGGCGTGCTCCATCTCGACACCGCGACCGCCCGCGACATTATGGTGCCGCGCATCGATATCGTCGCGGTGGCGAGCGATGTCCTGGTGAGCGAAGCAGTCGATGTTGCCATTCAGGCTGGCCACTCACGCATTCCGGTGTATGCGCGTAGCATCGACGAAATCATCGGCGTCGCGTACGCCAAGGATATGCTCCGCTTCGTCAACGAGGACCATGAAGGGGTTGTCGTCGGAAGCCTTATCCGCGACGCCTACTTTGTGCCAGAGTCGAAACGGGTGGACGATCTCCTGAGCGACTTGCAAGCAGCGAAGGTCCACCTGGCCGTTGTCGTCGACGAATATGGTGGTACGGCCGGAGTCGTCACCATCGAGGACATCCTGGAAGAAATCGTCGGCGAGATCCAGGATGAATACGATCGCGAACAGCCGCGGCTGGAGATCATCAGCCCGGATGAAGCAATTTCGGATGGGACGCTCAACGTCGATGACCTGGCGGACGATTTCGACTTGGTCTGGCCGGAGCCAGTGTCTGGCACGGTCGGGGGACTCATTCAGCGTCGGTTGGGGCGTATCCCGACAGAAGGTGAAGTCGTGGAGATGGATGGTTTGCGCCTGACCGTGTTACAAGTGGAGCGCAGAAGGGTGCGCCAAGTGCGCATCGAGCGTATCCGCGTCGATTCCTCCGCCGAGCCGGAGGCACGGCCGGTCGCGGTAGATGCAATGGTGAAGTGACCGACGCGCCGCGCCCTGTCTGGCGGATCGAATGGCACGACCAAATCCCCAGCACGATGGACCGGGCAACAGCGCTGGCCGCTGAGGCTGCACCCGCCGGGACAGTCGTCGTCAGCAACTTTCAGACGGCTGGACGTGGTACTCGCGGGCGTCGCTGGCTTGCGCCTCCGGGCAGTTGCCTGATGTTCACGATCATCAGCCGGCCAGTGGTCCAGCCCGAACAGCTAGCAACGTTGCCGTATCGCGTTGGCAAGAGTGTGGCGACCGTGCTGCGACGCGACTTGGGTGTGGACTGTACCGTCAAGGCGCCGAATGATGTGTTGATCAACGGGCGCAAGGTGTGCGGCATCCTCTGCACCTCGAGGGTGAGCGGGGAGCGCGTCGACTGGGTCCTTTGCGGGATTGGGCTGAATACTGAGATGACCGCGGAGCAACTCCCAACAGATGCAGCAACGAGTCTCAGAGTCGAGGGCGTTGCGTTCCCTGTCCATCGCGAGCTGCTCCAGCTGCTGCTTGCGGAGCTGGAATGGCTCCTGACATCGGAAGCGTGACTAAGCGGATGATTACCACGTCATGACGCGGGGAGTAGATCGTGCGCTTTGATCTCAATGCGGACGAAGAAACCCTGCGCGACGCAGTGCGTGAGTTCCTGGCGCGAGAGGTTGCTGGCCGAATTGCTGCATGGGAAACCGAGGGACATTGCCCAGTCGAGCTCGGGGCACACATGGGCAGAAACGGCTTGCTCGGTATCGGCATACCCATGCAGTTCGGTGGTTCAGGGATGGGGTATTCCGCGCTCGCAGTGTTGTGCGAGGAGCTCGAATACGTCGATTCCGCGTTACGCATACTGGTCAGCGGCCATAGCGTACAGGTTGCTCAGACGCTTCTGCGATGGGGGAGTGCTGATCACCAGCAGCGCTGGCTCCCTGAATTGGCGATGGGTCGTGTGTTCGGCGGGTTTGTCGATACGTCGCGCTGCGCGCCGGTCGACGGCTCCGTGCAGCGCATGACGGCGACAAAGAGCGCGCGTGGCTACCTCCTCAGCGGCGTTGCAGCTGCCGTGCCGTTTGTCGAGCACGTTGGTTTGTGGCTATTGCTCGTTGACGTTCGAGACGGTTCGGGCGGTGGACACGTCCCATTACTCGTCACGCGCGATGCGCCCGGACTTGCAGTGGAGGTGGAAACCGACGTGCGCGGGTTGCGTTGCGCCGGCATCGGACGCCTCGTTGCCGAAAACGTATTTGTTCCAGCAGAGCAGGTGCTCGGTAACCCGCAGGACGTCACTCTGGTGGCAGCGTTCTGCCGGGAGCGTGGCCGTTTCTCCTACGCTGCGGGATGCACAGGGTTGGCGCGTGCTGCGCTCGATGCGAGCGTTGCCTATTGTCACGCGCGCACTGCCTTTGGGCAGACGATCGGCAAGTTCGAGCTGATACAACAAAAGCTCGCGGCGATGGTGGCTGGGATCGACGCCACGCGGCTGCTGACACTGCACGCGTCAGATCTGCTCGATGCGGGTCGCGATGCAGGGCGTGTGACCGCTCTGGCGGCGTTGCGCGGCGGCGAGGTGGCCCAGCGGGCTGCCGATGATGCCGTTCAAATCCACGGGGCATATGGCTATTCCAATGAGTTTCCGGCAGAACGTCTGATGCGCAACGCGCGAGCAGCTGCGGGCCTTGCCGGGCCGGTGCTACCCGACCAGATTGCGGTTGCTGCAGCGGCGCTTGCAGCGTCGGCAGATGAGGCCGACATCCCACGTTGATCGGGCATATCATTCACGGGACAGGTTGATCGTCCCGACCCACAGGTTGAGACAGATGAAAGGTGGCTAGCATGGGACGCTCGGTGATTCTCGGCGGGGCACGGACTGCGTTTGGAAAGTTAGGCGGAGCCCTCGCCGAGAAGAGCGCGGTCGAGCTGGGAGCGATCGCCGGTGCGGCTGCCATCGCCCGCGCAGGGGTCGAACCCAGCGAGATAGACCATATCTTCATGGGGCAGGTGTTGCAGGCTGGCAATGGCCAGATCCCCTCGCGCCAGGTCGGGTTTCAGATCGGGCTCGACCGCGAGGTGACCTCCGACACGCTCAACCGGGTGTGTGGGAGCGGCATGCGCGCGGTGACGATGGCAGATATCTTCATCCGGTCGGGGGAGTACCGGACGATCCTGGCAGGCGGCATGGAGAGCATGTCGAACGCGCCCTACATGCTGCCGAAGGCGCGTTTCGGCTACCGGCTGGGCGACGGCACATTAGTCGACTCGATGGTCTCCGATGGGCTAACCTGTGCAGTGGCGCATGTCCACATGGGTGTGCACGGTTCCAACGTCGCCGCCGAGGAAGAGTGTAGCCGCGAAGCGCAAGATGCGTTCGCGCTGCGCAGCCATCAGCGCGTCATTGCAGCGTATGAATCCGGCGCGATGGCGGAAGAAATCGTTCCGGTGGAATTGCGCGACCGCCGGGGAGCTGTCACGCTCTTCGACCGCGACGAATCTCCTCGTGCGGATACCTCGCTGGAGGCGCTTGCCAAGCTGCGCCCAGTCTTCAGCCCTACTGGTTCGGTGACTGCGGGAAACGCTCCGGGGGTCAACGACGGGGCAGCGGCTCTTGTGCTGACCTCGGAAGAACATGCGCGGGAACTGGGGCTGCGGCCACTGGCGACGGTGATTGCGCACGCTACTTCGGCCTGGGACGTCCCGTATCTGGCATACGTCCCGGCGATGGCGGCACAGACTGCGTTGCAGAAGGCGAACCTGACCATCAGCGACATGGAGGTCGTTGAGATCAACGAGGCGTTCGCCAGCGTTGCACTCATCAGCGCGAGTCGCTTGGGTCTGGATGCCGACCAGGTGAACCCAAACGGTGGGGCCGTTGCGCTGGGTCATCCGATTGGCGCGTCTGGTGCGCGCCTGGTGCTGACGCTGGCGTATGAGTTGCGCCGTCGAGGCGGTGGCTTTGGGCTCGCTGCGATCTGCTCTGGCGGTGCGCAGGGTGACGCGATCATCATCCGGGTTGACTGAGCAGATGGGACTGTTGATCGCATACCGCGGGGTGCGGCCACGCCTCGCCCCGGATGTATTCGTTGCCGAAAATGCCGTCATTACCGGCGATGTTGAGATTGGCCCCGGCTCCAGCATCTGGTATGGGGTCGCGATCCGTGGCGATAGCGCGCCGATCCGCATCGGTGCACGGGTCAACGTTCAGGACAACAGCGTAATCCACGCGGACGCTGATGCTCCCGTGACGATTGCCGATGATGTAACGGTCGGGCATCGCGCCATCGTCCATGGGGCCACGATCGGGCCACGGGCGCTGATCGGGATGGGAGCGGTCCTCCTCTCGCGCTCGACCATCGGGTCGGGTGCAGTGGTTGGCGCCGGTGCGTTGGTTGTGGAAGATGCCACGGTTGCCGATGGTGAGCTCGCGCTCGGCGCGCCGGCGCGCTCTCGCAGGAGCGTGACGACT
>QEUZ01000344.1 GCA_003577355.1 Chloroflexota bacterium
GCATAGAACTGGATTTCCCGCCGGTCAGCACTGGCGCGCATGGCGGAGAGCACGTCGCGCTGGACGGCGAAGCCACCGTTACGGATGCGGTCGAGCAGGGCACTCCCGATTACACGCACAGCGTCTTTGTGCCGCTCCCCTGGCCCCAGTCGATACGCTTCAATCGTCTGCACAACGTTATCGCCGGTTACTGTCACTGGTTCGCCCTGGATATACACCGTCATCGGCCCGAGCGAACGGAGCACATCTCGCACCGCGATGTCGGTTACTGCAACAACGCCATGCACCGGCTCACCACCGGTCAGTGCATACATCTCGAGCAGCCGTGCAGCCATGTGTGGGAAATCTGGGTCCCAACCTGAATCCCGTGGGAGTAGCTCACGCACCTCCAGATAGCGGCGCAACGGGGCGGGGGCAGGGATCGGCTTGCTGCGCGCGGCGAGGTAGGCGCCGTCCAGTTCCAGGATATTGTGGAACGTATAGTCGAAGAGTCGCCCTTCGCGCACCGTGATCACGGCATAGGTGCCGGGGAACCCACCAACTGGGCGGATCTCCTGGCTATTGAGCAGCAGCACGATGTAGCGGCCGTCCTCGCGCGCTCCCAGCGCTTGTTCGATCAACGGGTAGTAGTCCAGCCAGCCAACGTATGCTTCGCGCACACGTGCCGCGCGCTGCATGAGTGGGTCGAGCGACGCGAGCATACTGGTGGCTTGCTCCGGCAGGTGCTCGTCATCCAGCGCGTCTCGCTCCTGCAACAACTCGTCGAAGCGCAGCAGTAACGTGTCAATCTGGCCGCGGTTCGCCTGGACGGCGCTCAGCCAGGTTGGGGCGTTCGGGTCGACTTCCCCGCTGAAGCCAGTCAGCTCCCAGGCGGCGTAGATGTCGTTCCCCAGGTTCGCGCCATCGTGGGCCAGGTCGGAAGCGTTGATCCCGAAGGCCAGGAACTGCTCGACTGCCCGCAACCGCGGCCCGAACCAGGGCAAATGCCGTGCGACAGGGGTCAGCACGGGGACATCCAAACGTGCATCCAGGTTGCGGATCTGGAGCTCGATCGTCCCAAGCCGCTCCGCCAGCTCCGGCAATTGCTCCGGGCGCAGCTCGCCGGTGTTGCCGTCTGGGGCGAACATCGCCCGCACGGCATCGATGTTGGCCTTCGTCGCGCGGTAGTCCGCCCGCAGGCTGAGCGTGAACCAGGTCAGCCACAGTAGCGCGACCAGAGCGCACCCGCCGGCAAGCATGCCGGCCATGCGCCATCTACGTTGCATCCAACGCGGCCCAACCCGTGCCGGCTCTCGCGCCTCTGTTGCAGGCCGGCTGGCCTCGGCTATGGACTCTTGAACCACCGACACTTCCACCCGCTGGGCAATTGCGCGGACCCCAGAGGCAACCGGCACGTTGCCTTCCACGCAGCGCAGCATTGTAGCAATCGTGATAGCGGCACAAACGCATGCGCCGCAAGTACGATTCTTCCTACGTAGTCGACCCGTACCTTGGGCGAGGAAGGTATGGTGAACCACAACCGGCGCGGCCGGTTCTTCCGATTGTTTGGTTTCGTATTGGCCGTCGCAGTGCTAACCGCCGCCTGTGGCAGCGACGGTGCGAAGATCGACGCCACACTCCTTCGGCTGGAACTCCGCTATCCGGTACATAGTGCCCCCGACCTGCGGGTGACCGGTCAGGAAGCCGCTGCACCACGTGGAGCGACGATCAGTTGCCGCACGACCGACGACGAAAAGCGCGTCCTCGGGACGGTTGAAGCTGGCGACGATGGTTCGTTCCAACTGGTGCTGGATGCCGAGACATACCCCGTTAACGCACTTGCTGGCGATTTCATGGCGCTGAACGCCACACTCGAGTGCCGCGCCGACAGCGGCCCCTGGGTCAGCCCGCTGCGCGCGCCACTCGTCGCCATTGGATCTGCAGCCCCGGCGCCCCACGCTCGGCACGACTCGCTCTAGCGGGACGGCAACACGCCGGGGCGGAACGTGCTTCGCCGCATTCCTGCGCACTCCGCAAGCCAGCCAGCTTGCATGACATCCTGCATGCCGTCGGCGCATGGCTGGCGACCCAGCCCCTGGCTTGTCGGCACGCTCACACACGAACGACCGAGCGGCGGGAACCCGCCGCTCGGTTGCGGTTGCGCAGATCGCGCCACCGCGATGGATTAGGTTTCTAGCGGCGGCAGGATCTCCGTTACGGTACAAGCCTGCCGGCTCTCGACGCCGTCGAACAGCGTCGCGCAATTGACGATCTCCGGCGGCAATGGTGGGTCACTCGGCTCGCGCGGTGGGATGCGTACCGGGACCTTGATCTCCACCTCCGACTCAGGTTCGAGGTTGCCAATCCAATGGACGGTGTGCATTTCGGGGTCGTAGAAGCACTCGCCACTGGTGCAGGTGACTTCGCCATTGACGACGACTTCGACTGGGAGCGGGTCAGTCATCGCTCCGGGCGCGACTTCAGTGAGCTCAGCGTTGGCGACGATGGTGATGAGGTACTCGATCGGCTCGTTCACCGATGCCTTCTCCGGCTTGCTCGTCTTTTCTGCATAACAGTGGATCGTCACGTCGCTCTCGTCGACGTTGAAGTGCAGCCAGTGGCGGCCCCGGTTCACCCTGATATTCTCGACGCGCTCCCGCCTTTCGTTATGGTGCTCATCCCAGACCATGAAGTGGATCGGGAACGTGCCCGGCGCAGTACAGGTGAAGGTCACCGTCTTGCCCTGAGCATCCTTATCGTCGTTAGTTTCGTCGACGTCGTCGCGGTCGCAGTCTTCTCCGTCGCAGTCAACATACTCTACGTTGTCTACATACGGTGGGCGGGCGCCTCCGGTATCGACGTTCGGATTGAAATCCCAGTAGTAATGCTCGATGCCGCTAACGTGGGCCGGCACATCGTTGGATGGCCCTTCGCGCCCGTCACTATCGGACGAGCCGTTGCCGCTCAACGTCAGCGTCGTCCCGACCCGCACGCGCACTTCCTTGACGCACTTCCCGCCATGTCGGATGCAGGCGTCGGCAACCGGCTTGTAATAGCGATGCAACAGCTCATCCCAGGTGGTGTCGGTCGGGAAGTCGAAGTTCGGGTCGTCTTTGAACGGGTATTCCAGGTTACGGATCTTCGGCACAAGCAGGGTGGCATCGCGCTTGTAGTAGTGCGTGCCGGTGGTTGGGATGAGCGAGTCATATGGGTCGTGCAGCGGGTCATCGAAGGCCCGCCCCCATGTGCCTCCACGGCGGTTTGGCTGCAGCGCATCGTGCGGGAAGTAGATCGACAACCCGTGGGCGTTTGCACGGTCGCTGCCGTGGCGGATGACCGTCGTGGAGTTGAGCACCGCGTTCATCACCGGCTGGGCCAGGCCAGAGGCGGGGATGCCCATACCCTTGACCAGCTCGGCAAAGTGGTAGGTGTCGATAAAGTTGCGGTCGTTGAAGGTTTCGGCTCGCTCGCGCGCCTCACGCTTCACCCGAATCTGGACGTTGTCGGTGGGGTTATCCAACTGGTTGAGGATCGTCGCGATATCACCCCGCAACTGTGTTGCAAACGCAGTGAGCGCCGTACCCAGCGTCGGCCGCACAACATCGAGGTCGATCGAAGCCATGGTGTAGATGCGCTTGCTAGCAGTTTGGGTCTGTAGCACGTCGGCCCACTTGAGGGCCAGTTCATCACCGAACTGGCGCGGCGTCCAGTCCAAGTTTGTCTTGAGCTGGGCCACGAACGTCTGCCAGGGGATCGTGTTCGCCCAGGTGATCTCCTCGCTCGCCACCATGTACTTCGCGCGCTTTTGCATCTGGTAGGCGACTTCAGTCTGCCCCATCAGGCACGAGTACCAGACCAGCACCTCGAACCTACCACTGTCGAGCGCCTCGAGTCCGGTATCAACCTCCGACATCGTCAGGTGGTCGACCCGCGCTCCGGCGATCATCGTGCCTTTCCAGCCGTTCCCATGTCCGGCGAGCACGATGGCGTAACGGTTCGCTGGGTAGTTGCGTTCCGCCCAGTCGATGAACGCCGCCAGAGTTGCGGGGTTTCCGGGGGCTGCCTGTGCGGCGTCGTTGATCGTCTGCACCGGGTTGCGGATGGTGCTGGTCGTTTCACGCTCGATGTAGAAGCGCTGTAGCCGGTCTCTCTCAGCGTCGGGCCGCATCAGCTGGACAACGATGTTGACATTGGCGTTGGAGCCTTCCTCCTCCATCCGGTTGATGTCGGAGCGCCAGGCGGGGAGCAAGTTCGCGTCGCGGCCATCAATGAAGACCATGATCGTCCAGGCCTTCTTGGGCAGCGGAGCCGCCTGTTGCTGTGGTCGCGGTTGCGCGCGTCCCAGCCCCTGCGCCAGCGCTGCGCTCTCGATGTAATCATCGAACGTGCTCTGGTTGGCTGCGCCAGGGGTAGGACCAGCCGCATCGACGCCACCGTATGGCGCGAAGTCGCTCGGCGCGTTGGTGTCGCTGCCGAAAGCATTGCGCCCGATGCTCTCACCCGGCAACACCGCGAGCCGTAAGGACCA
>QEUZ01000345.1 GCA_003577355.1 Chloroflexota bacterium
CATATATGCGGCGTGTTCGACATCCCGACATGGCTGGCAGCATTCGATGCGGCCGGCCTGCGTGATGCACGCTTCGAGATCGTCACGCTGGACTCCGACGGCACGCCGCTGTCGCTGTTCCTCGCCCGGCGCTGATCCTGCTTGATCTGAATGCTTTGAATCCATCGCACCAGCTATAATCAGAGAACGTGTATGCGCCCTCTCAAGGATGCGGCTGTGTTCCCGTACCAGCATCTCTTCTCCAACGTCATGCTCCCTGACGACGCCCAGATTGACGATTTTGTGATTATCGGGCGCCCGCCTCAGGGCGCGCGAGATGGCGAGTTTGAAACACGTATTGGCTTTGGATGTGTTATCCGTTCACACACTGTGATCTACGCAGGGAATCATATCGGTGTGCGATTCCAGACTGGTCACGGCGCAATGATCCGCGAGCACAACGCTATCGGTGATGATGTCAGCATAGGTACACAAAGTATCATCGAACACCATGTGTCGATTGGTCGTGGCGTCCGTCTACACTCACGCGTGTTTGTCCCCGAATACACGGTGTTAGACGATGGATGTTGGCTCGGCCCCGGTGTCACCTTAACAAACGCGCGTTACCCGCGCAGCCCCAGTGCAAAACAAAATCTGAAAGGCCCAATTGTTGAGTCGGGCGCGATTATCGGTGCAGGGGCCGTCGTGCTTCCCGGTGTGCGGATTGGATCGCAAGCGCTTGTCGGGGCGGGAGCCATCGTAATACGGGATGTGCCGCCGGGTGCTGTCGTGGTTGGAAACCCGGCACGCATCGTCAAGCATGTTGATGACATACAGGATTATACGGAGGCGGCGGAATGACCGTGATCCCATTGGTTGATCTGAGAGCCAACTATCTTGCACACCGCAGCGAAATCGACACCGCGATTGCACGGGTGATTGACGCTACCAGTTTCATCGGCGGTTCAGAGGTACGCGCGTTCGAAGACGCCTTCGCCTCGTTTCAGAAGACACAGCGCTGCATCGGTATCGCAAGCGGTACAGCCGCGCTTTATCTGGTAATGAAGGCACTGGGAATCGGGCCGGGGCACGAAGTCATCACAACACCGCACACCTTTATCGCCACGATCGAGCCGATTTGTGCACTGGGTGCGACGCCAGTATTTGTTGACATTGATCCAGACTCCTACAATCTCGATCCGGCACTGATCGAGGCCGCCATAACGCCTCGTACCAGGGCTATCGTCCCGGTTCACCTGTACGGCCAGCTCGCCAACATGGACGCGATCATGAAAATCGCCACACGTCACGATCTCTGGGTGATCGAAGACGCGGCTCAAGCACATGGCGCTGAGCGCGATGGTAAGCGGGCAGGCGCTTGGGGTCATGCTGCATGCTTCAGTTTCTATCCGGGGAAGAACCTCGGTGCCTTTGGTGACGCTGGCGCAGTATGCACTAATGACACGGTGTTGGCAGACCGGATCGCAAAACTACGCGATCACGGCCGTACGACAAAATACGAGCATGACATTATGGGTTATGGTGAGCGTCTCGATGCGTTGCAAGCTGCGATACTGGGAGCGAAACTTGTCCATCTGGAGGCGTGGACGCAGGCACGCCGCGCCCATGCCCATTACTACGATGATGTCCTGCGCACGGTACCCGGAATTCGCACACCGGCTGTCCCCGAACCGGAAGCACACGCGTACCATCTGTACGTTATCGCGGTTGACGACAACCGTGACACGGTGCTTGCTGGTCTCAAGGAGCGTGGGATCGGAGCAGGTATTCATTATCCCGTGCCCCTACATCTTCAACCAGCGATGGCGCATGCGGGTGGAAAGCCCGGTGATTTCCCCAGAACGGAGCATGCCGCACGCTCGGTTATCAGCCTCCCGATGTATCCCGAGTTGACCGATGAACAGCGTTCAACGGTTATCTCGGCGCTGCTTGAATCGCTCGGCGAAGCTGTTGGCTAGCCGTCATGCGGATTTGGCTCGTCACTCAGTACTACCCACCTGAGGTCGGTGCGGCTCCCGTGCGGCTCAGCCGGCTGGCACGGATGCTTGTTGCGCTGGGTCACGAGGTCAGTGTCCTAACAGCCATGCCAAACTATCCGGACGGTGTGATCAATCCACCCTACCGCGGCCGTTTCGCTTATGCCGAAACGATCGATGGTGTCACGGTAAGGCGGGTCTGGTTGTATACATCGCCCAGCAAGCGTGCACGCGCTCGGATCGCCAATCAGCTTAGTTTCATGTTGACACTTGCGGCTCGCGGCACATTCCTGAAACGCCCCGATGTCATGCTGGTCGAATCTCACCCGTTATTTGTCACTATCGCTACGGGTTGGCTGCGCCGAATCAAGCGCGCCCCAGTCGTCCTCAACGTCAGTGACTTATGGCCGGAGTCCGCTGTAGCGACTGGCATGCTTAAGGCGGACAGCCTGTTCGTCAAGGCCGCATCGCGCGTCGAACGATGGGCCTACAACGATGCAGCGCATATCATCGGCATGACACAGGGTGTCGTGGATGGCATCTTGAAAGTACATAGTAGGAAAGATCGGGTTTCGATGATCGCCAACGCCGTTGACCTTGAGGCGTTCAAGCCCGCTTCAGCCGAGCAGCGGTTGGCTGCACGTGCAGCGCTGGGTTTACCAATGGATCGCTTTACCGCAGTTCACGTTGGCAATATGAGCCTGACCTATGACTTCGAGGTTATTCTTGCGGCCGCCGCCGCCCTGCCGGACGTGATCTTTGCATTCGCTGGCGGCGGCTCGCAGGCAGGGCATTTGGCCGAGCAAGTCGCTGTACGCAAGCTCGACAACGTGAAACTCCTCGGCCTCTTACCGCACTCGGAAGTGCCTGATGTATGGGCTGCTGGTGACATTTCCATGATCTCTTTGGCGGACAGCTCACTCGCAGATGGGACACGACCAGCCAAGATGTATGAAGCATTCGCCGCCGGGGTGCCCGTTGTCGCCGCCATTCGCGGTGAGGGTGCGGCACTGCTCACCGAAGCAGGTGGCGGAATCGCTGTCCCCGTTGGCGGGCACGACGAGTTCGTCACCGCAATTCGCAGCCTGCACGCTGATCCGTCAGCTCGCGAACGCATGAGTCAAGCCGGACGCAGCTATGCTGTGGCGCATCTGTCCCCCGATGCCGTCACATCACGTTATCTCACGATTCTTGAACAGGTGATGCCGTCATGAGTGAACCCCTCCGGTTTGGTATTGTAGGCTGTGGACGCATTGCTCCCCGTCATGCACAGGCGATACGGGACATCGCCGAGGACGAAGCGATCTCTATTGTCGCAGCGTGCGACGTGAAGGAAGCACGCGTCAAGCATTACACGGACACCTACGGGGGCAAGCCGTACACGAACTATCATCGGATGATCGAAGATCCCAATGTTGATGTCGTGACCGTTGCCGTTCCATCGGGGCTGCATGCGCAAATCGGCATTGACGCCGCAAAAGCGGGCAAGCATGTTTTGGTCGAAAAACCGATCGCGCTGCGCCTCGAAGACGCCGATGCATTGATCGAGGCCTGCGAGCAGAACGGCGTGACGTTGGGCGTGGTCTTGCAGAACCGCTTCAACCCGCCGATGCGTGAACTGCGCGCGCTGGTGGACAGTGGTGCGTTAGGCAAATTGTATCTGGGCAGTGCGACTGTTCGTTGGTTCCGCCCACAGGTATACTACGAAGACGATTGGCACGGAACCCGTGCGCTGGACGGTGGCGCGCTGATGAATCAGTCGATCCATCATATCGACGCACTGCAGTGGTTTCTCGGAGATGCCGAGTCCGTCTTCACCTACAGCGATACAATGGCGCATCGTATGGAATGCGAAGACGTCGGGGTGTCTGTGCTGCGGTTCAAAAACGGCGCCGTTGCAACCGTTGAGGGATCGACGCTCACATATCCCGAAAATCTCGAAGGCTCGGTCGCGCTGTTTGGAGAGCATGGATCGGTTAAAGTAGGCGGGACTGCGCTCAATCGCAAGGTATTCTGGAAAGTCGCTGGCGAGCTTGAACATGAGCGCGAACTGCTACGTCGCGAAGAAGTTGATCCGCCGAGCGTCTACGGTTATAGTCACCGTGAGCAAATCTTAGAAATGGCCCATGCAATCCGCGAAGGCCGGCAGCCTGCAACGCATGGACGGGAAGCGCGGCGGTCGTTGAGACTGGTGTTAGCGATGTATCAATCCGCCCGCGAACGGCGCGAAGTCCTGCTCGATTGACACAGCGGCTCACATACTGCATCGTGCCGTTGTCGCGGCATTAGCTAAAAACTCCCTACGTGATCACCGCGCAAACGGGGACATGAACGTCCCCATGATGGCCTCAGACACGGTCGTATGTTCGCAAACCGCCGCATCTGCCCGTTCGCGCCTCACACTGCACGTACCAACGCAATCCCCTCCCCACTCCTGCCGCGCTACAATAAGGGCTGTCCATCAACCC
>QEUZ01000346.1 GCA_003577355.1 Chloroflexota bacterium
GCCGGCAGTTATGCCCCGCACACCCACGCCGGCCAGCGGCTCCTGGCGCACGAGCTGGCCCACACGGTGCAGCAACACGGTGCAGCGCCCGGCGCAGGCCCAGCTGGCGTAACCACACGGTCCGACCCTGCCGAGCAGGCCGCGCGGCACGCCGCCGCCGCTGTCGCGCGCGGCGCGGCGCCTGGGCCGCTTGGGACGATGCCGGCCATGATCGCCCGCGATGACGAGCCGCCGGCCCCCGCGCCTGCCCCAACAACGACGCCAACGACCCCAGCCGAAGCGCCAAAGGAGGAGGCCAAGGCTGCTCCGGCAAAGACCCTTTCCGGCGCTAGCTGGGTGAGCGAGTTCCCAACCAGCAAGTCGATCGATGACCTGGAAGCGACCTTCGCCGCCAACGTCAAGAAGTTCACCGCAGCCCTCACGGCAGCCGGCGCCACCTACACCATTGGCGCCACCAAGCGCCCACCCGAACGTGGCTACCTGATGCACTGGGCCTGGCAGATCGCCAAAGGGGGCAAGAGCGCCAAGGATGTACCGGCCAAAGAGGGGGTCAACATCGAGTGGTGGCATGGCGACGACGCGAAATCCAAAGCAGCAGCGCAGGAGATGTGTGACAAATACGATATCAACGACCTGGAAGTGGCGCCGTCGCTCACCTCACGGCACTTCGAGGGCAAGGCCATCGACATGTCGGTGAGCTGGAGCGGCACGTTGAAGATCGCCACCGCCGACGGCAAGACGCAGGAGATCACCAGCGAGCCGCGCGACAGCACCAATGCCGACCTGATCGCTGTCGGCAAGGGCTACAGCGTCATCCACTACACCGATGCCCTCAAGGATAAGCCGCACTGGTCAACCGACGGCAGGTAACGCCGGCTCAGAACCGCTGGTACATAACGTGCAGCCCCACGCGCCCCAAGCGGGCATGTTCGAATGCTTCGGGGACGGTGGCCAAAATCTGGAAGCCGAGCGACTGCCACAGGTGGACTGCCGCCGTGTTCGTCTCGACAACGGCGTTGAACTGCATCCCGGCGTAGCCCTCGGCGCGTGCCCAGCGCAGCGCTTCAATGCCGAGCGCCCGCCCAACCCCCTGTCCCTGGGCCTCCGGCGCGACCATGAAACTGGCGGTAGCGACATGCGCGCCCCGGCCCGGCCGGTTCGGCCCCATCTTGGCGCTGCCCAGCACCATCCCCTCGGCGTTCACCGCCACAATACAGCGGCCAGGCGGTTGCTCCAGCCAGAGGTCGGCGATACCCTGGTCGTCCAGGTCCTCTGGGTAGGCATAGGTCTCGCCGGCGGCGACGATCGCGCGGAAGAAGCGCGCAATCTGTGGCAGGTCCTCGCTGGTGGCGTCGCGCAGGATCAGCCCATTCATGGGTTCACCCCGAAGACGAGCTGGGCTAGCTCAGCCAGCGTTGCAATGTCGTGCAGCGGGAACTTCGCAGCAATCGGCTCGAACAGGTCGATCGAGACGTGCTGCACGAGTCCAATCGCCTGGCGCCGCAGGGCGTGCCCGAGCGCGAGGTGCGGGAAGTCCGGCCCAACCGGCCAGTCGTAGCCTTGCAGGAACGCCCGCAGCAACGCCGTGTCGCAGTCGAAGATGTCGCGGTGGATCTGCCCCAGCTCATAGTGCCGGTCGCTGACCAGGGCATCGCCCCAGTCGATGATCCCGACCAGCTGGCCATCCGCAACATACGTGTGGTTTGCCACCAGGTCGCCATGCAGGAACACCCGCTCCGGTGGGCCAAGTTGCGCGACGTAGGCGGCGGCCTGCGCCACCAGGTGTGCTGGCAGTGAGCTCCTGCGTGCCCCTTCGGTCACGTTGACGCCAGCCCAGTCGGCATCGGTGGCAACACCGACCGGCGGCAGGGCATGCACCAGCCGCAGTTGCGCCCCCAATTCCCTGGCGACCCGCTGCTGCTCCTGCAACGTCAGGTTTGCCCGCCACCATGGCACGCCCGGCATCAGCGAAGTCACCAGATAGGGCCAGGCTGCATCCTCATCATCAGGGAACAGCTCGCCACTCGCGAGCAGGCGTGGGGCCAGAATGCGCGGGTCGCTGCCGACAAGGCGCAGGGCACCCTGTTCCGCCCAAAAGCCGGTGCGCCAGTTCGGCGCTTGCCCGAACAGCTTGACGACGAACTCGCCATAAACAAAGGTCGGATACGATGAGTTGTAGCCCACGTCCGGCAGTTGGCCGGCGTCGTCCAGCCCATGCCGCTCCAGTATGCGCTGCAGGTGTGGCTGCCAAAACGCGACATCGCTACGTAGCGTTGAAGACCTCACCCTTGAACTCCCCCAGTGCGGCGACACGGCGTGCTGCTGGGGTATCCCAGCTCAGCACTCCGCGCTCGATGTCGGCGATGACTTGGCGTAGCCAGGCTAGCTCGGCCTGGCCGAGCGCGTAGGCATGTTCCGTTTCCAGCAGCGCTACCCGTGGGACTCCCTGCAGCAACGCGCGCCGTTGCGCGCGCAGGGCGCCAAGCTCCCGTTCCAGCACAGCGGCCCGGGCGCGTAAGCATGCTGCGACACCATCGACCGGCAGGCCCGCCAGCAGCGAAATGGCCGCGCTGAAGGGGGTGTGCGCCTGCTGTGGTGTGGAAAGTAGCTCGCTGACCCAAGCGACGTACTCGTGTAGCCCAGCCGTCGTGATGCGGTAGACGGTGCGCTCCGGCCGGTTGCCCTGGCGGTTCACCTCTGCCGGTTCAATCAGGCCGGCTGCCAGCAGCCGCTCGACAGCATGATAGACGCTGCGCGGTAACCCGGTAACGAATGCCTGTCGCCGCTCCCGGACCAAGCGCAGCATGTCGTAAGGGTGGTGTGGCTGTTCCGCCAGGAGCGCCAGCACTGCGAGGCTCGTCAGATCGCGACGTGGACGCGTGGCGCCGGGCATTGTCCCTCCTCCGCCAGTAGTGCAGAGCGCACTATAGCAGGCGCTCGCAGGCCTGCTGCCGCCTCGATGGTGGTAGTGACAGGAGGTTGGCTCCTGCGAAGACGTGTCCTCAGGTGTGCGACCACCTACCATATATTCGCGAGGCGCCGCCGGCGCCGTTGGAGCGGGTCGAAAGGAGCAGACAGATGGCGGCGACTGCCTTGCCAGTTCCACTGGAGCAGTATCAGGCGCGCCGGCAGCGGTGCCGGGTGGAGGCGAGTGCGCGGGGGTTTGCCGGGCTGATCGTCTTCTCGCGTGACCCAGACCGGGCCGGCAACGGCTTGTACCTGGCCAACCACCGGCCAATTGCCGGGTCGCACCCGTCGATGTACGAGCAGCGCGGGCGCGGCTACTGCGCGGTCGTGGTCCCTGTCGACCGGGAGGAGACCCTGCTGGTGACGTCGCCCTACTACGAGCCGGATGTCACCGTCGAGCGCGTGGCGGTCGATACGAACTTGCCGCGCGGGCTGGCGCGGGTGCTGGAAGAGTACGGCCTGGCGCGAGGGGAGCGCTGGGGGTTGGTCGGCGAGGAGTTCCTCTCGGTGCTGCTCTATCGCGACATCCTGACGGCGCTGCCGGGGTGTTCGTTCTACTTTGCCGATGATGTGCTCTGGTCGCTGCGGGCGGTCAAGGATGCTTACGAACAGGCGATCCTGCGCGAGGGTGCGGCCATCGCCGATGCTGGAGCGCGTGCCGCGCGCGAGGCGTTTCGGGCAGGGCGCACCGAACAGCAGGTGGTGGACGACATCGACGCTGTCCTGCGTTCGCTGGGTGCGACGAATATCTCACTCACCTGTCAAAGCGGGGTGTACCGCTCCGGCGAGCCGTTGATCCGGCCATATGCGACCGACCGCGTGCTGGAACCGGGCGATATGGCGCAGATGGAGATTCGCGGCAGCTATCGCGGCTATGGCTTCGATATCTGCCGTTCGGCGCTCATCGGGCCGCCGGACGCGACCCAGCGCCACATGTTTGAGACGGTCGAGCGCATGCTCGACACGATCATCGCTACCGCTGCGCCCGGCGTGCTAGCCGAAGACCTGCAGCACGCCATCGATGCGATCGCCCACGCCGAGGGGTTCGATGGCTACCAGTCGATGCGCTTCGGCGGCCCGAGCACCTACTGCGGCCACGGCCTGGGGATCGCCAGCGACGAGCCGCCGGTGCTCTTCAGCGGCGACAAGACAATCCTCCGGCCGGGCATGTTCCTGACGCCGGAACCGGGGTTATACCGTCACCCCAAGGGGGGCTTGCGGCTGGAGGACAATATCCTGATTACCGAGTCCGGTTGCGAGAACCTGAACAGCAGCGAACGCTGGTGGTGGACAGACTAGCGTTCCAACCACCGACCACGATCGGGTCAGGGTGGCTCGCTTCGTCAGAACAGAGCCCTTGCGACATCACGCGAAGTCGATCGAACCACTGGTCACTCGTCACTCGTCACTGGTCACTCCACCAGCGCCTACCAGCCGAGTGCAGCCGCGAAGTCGTGGCGCAG
>QEUZ01000347.1 GCA_003577355.1 Chloroflexota bacterium
CTGGAAGCAGGCCCGGATGGAATGACCGTTGACCCAAGCACTGGCCTCCTCACCTGGATCGCTGGCGAACCCGGGGAGTATCGCGTCGTGCTGGCTGTAACCAACGCACGCGGGTCCGATCGTCAGGAGTTCACGCTTACCGTCGCCGAAGGGGAACTCGTCCGAGAAACGTTTGAGATCGCTGAAGGCTGGCTGCAGCCCCCCGGAGACCTGCTGAGCGCGCTGGGTTTGCTCGATGACATCGCCGCGAGCGACGATCTCCGGCTCGAGATTCCCGCAAAAAGTTGGGGAGCGTTTGACTTCAGCGGCGAGATGCCTGAAACTGCGCGTATCGAATTGGTGACCGTCGTGGTCGAGTACCACGAATCGGCTAGTATGCCGGGCGACGCTGTCGTCTGGGAGATTGGACACGGCACCCTCGACGCGCCGATCGCCGAGGCGTCGACCTACGCGGAACCAGTGCGCGGTGCGCCGAACGAGAAAGCAGTCTCCTGGGAAGTCGGCGAGTGGCTGACGACGCCGCAGGCGTACCTCAGTGCACTGTTCGTCATCAGGAACACCGCTGTCGAAGGCAGTGTCTACGTCGATCGGATCCACGTCGAGGTGACCTATGTATTGCCGTGACCAGCCGCCGGCGTGACGGCTGAGTGGCAGTAGCGCAAACCGCTACTGCACGACCGAAGTGAGCGTGGGACCCGCACAGCCGGACATCCCGGCGAATGTGCACCGCGGAGCACGCAGAGGTGTAAGGAGCGTCTCATGCCCGAGTACCTATCTCCAGGCGTCTACGTCGAAGAAGTTGACGGCGGCGCCCGGCCAATTGAAGGAGTCGGCACTGCCACGGCAGCATTCGTCGGAATGGCCCCGTCCGGTCCAGCGAATAAGCCCGTCCTGGTCACGAACTGGTCGCAATTCGTCGACACATTCGGTGCACTCGAAAGCGGTGGGCGCCGGAACCCGCACATGAATGGCGCATACCTCTCGCACGCCGTCTACGGCTACTTCCTCAACGGGGGAGGGCGCTGCTATGTCACCCGGGTCGTCCCACAGGCAAACGGGAGCACACCGGTGGCCGAACCCTTGCAGATTCCCAGCCGTTCCTCCAAGGCGCTGCCATCGCTCACGGTGAGTGGCAAAGATGGCCAAAACCAGGATGTTACCGTTGAGATCGCCCCGCCAACTGGCGAATCGCCGCCCGAAGGTTCGTTCACGATCAAGCTACGCATGGGAACGGTTGAGGAGAGCTACGAGAACGTCAGCCTCGGGAAGCGCGGCGGCACAAACGTGGCGGATGCAGTCAACACTGCCAGCCGCCTGGTAACGATTGTCGAAGCGCAGACGACCGGCCCAATCGCTGAGCGTGCACCGGAAATCGGCAGCTACACGCTGCGTGCGCCAGTGATGGTGGCGGTTGAGAAACTCGACTCCACTGACTTCGTTGGCGATGTCTCCCAGCGTAGTGGGATGGAAGGCCTGGAAATCGCCGAAGACGTCACAATGGTCGCCTGCCCGGATGTCATGGCCGCCTACCAGGCCGGGCTGCTCGACCGCGACGGGGTCAAGTCGGTGCAACTCGCGATGATTGCCCACTGCGAGCGCATGGGCGACCGCGTCGCCATCCTCGACCCACTGCCGGACCTAAGCCCCCAGGAAGTGAAGCGCTGGCGCGAAGTCGAAACCAACTACGATTCGAAGTACGCAACCCTCTACTACCCGTGGATCAAGGTCACCGGGCCGGATGGCCGCCCGATGGCCGCGCCGCCTTCCGGCCACGTCGCCGGCATCTGGGCACGCAGCGACACGGAACGCGGCGTCCACAAGGCCCCGGCCAACGAAGTCGTGCGCGGCGCGCTCGAACCGGTGAGCCAGGTCACCAAGGGCGAGCAGGATACGCTCAACCCAATCGGCGTCAACTGCATCCGCTCGTTTACCGGGCGCGGGTTGCGCGTCTGGGGCGCGCGCACCCTCAGCAGCGACCCGGCGTGGCGCTACATCAACGTGCGTCGCCTGTTCAACTACGTCGAAGAGTCGATCGAAGCCGGCACCCAGTGGGTCGTCTTCGAGCCGAACGACCCCGACCTCTGGGCGCGTGTACGCCGCGACATCGACGCCTTCCTCACCGGCGTCTGGCGCGACGGCATGCTCTTTGGGCGCACACCGGCCGAGGCGTTCTATGTCAAGTGCGATGAAGAGACGAACCCGCAGGATGTTCGCGACCGCGGGCAAATGATCGTTGAAATCGGCTTGGCGCCGGTCAAGCCAGCCGAGTTTGTCATCTTCCGCATCAGCCAATGGGCTGGTGGCGGAGCATAAGACCACCCAGAGTAGCGCTGAATTGTCTGAACGAGTAGGCACGTAGGCATACCCAGGAGGGCAGTATGGCGGAGCAGGACCCAGTCGTTAGTGCATGGTTCGGTGTCGAGTTCCAGGGCCAGGTGCAAGGCGCGTTCCGCGAGTGTACCGGCATGGGCAGTGAAAACGAAGTTGTCGAATACAAGGCAAGCGGCCCGAAGGGAGAATACGTCGTCAAGAAGGTGCCCGGCCGCATGAAGTGGAACAACATCACCCTCAAGCGCGGCATCACGTCCACCATGGACATGTGGCAATGGCGCAAGCTGGTCGAGCAGGGCGATGTCGAAGCGGCTCGGAAAAACGGTTCGATCGTCATGTTCGATACCGCAGGCCGCGAGGTCGCGCGTTGGGACTTTGTGAACGCATGGCCGAACAAGATCACCGGCCCCACGGCGAATGCCACCAACAATGAGGTCGGCATCGAGGAACTGGAAATTACGCACGAGGGCTACGAGCGCGTCAAGTAGTGCACGGACCTCACCCTCCAGCCCCCTCCTCGCTGCGCCAGGAGGGGGTGAGGTCCACAGGTGAGATCCGAAACGGCTGATGCTACAAACAGAGTTCAGTTTCACG
Organism: Chloroflexota bacterium; assembly: GCA_003577355.1. Lineage (GTDB taxonomy): Bacteria > Chloroflexota > Chloroflexia > Thermomicrobiales > CFX8 > CFX8. Next base: position 2,926 of record QEUZ01000347.1, read on the forward strand.
CTCCCGCGCGGCTACCCGGATGCAGCTGGCAACCTGCACCGGCATGGCGTGATGCGCCTCGCGACCGCACTCGATGAGGTCGCACCGCTTGAAGATGCGCGGGTGCGTGCCAACCAAGCCTATCTGAGCATTCTCGTGTTGAGCCGTGTCGTCGTGCGCCTGGGGACGCTCAGCCCGGTGGAGCCGCGGGTCATCGAAGGCTTGTTCGCAGCCGATTTCGCGTTCCTACAAGACCTGTACCTGCGGATCAACGACAACGGCTCCAGCATCATCGAAACCGAATGCCCGCAATGCGGCGCGCGGTTCGAACTGGATTTGGCATACGAGGGCGACGACGATGGATGAGCAGGACGCCCCCAGCGGAGGCCAAACCGCCGAGGCGCAACCCACCGATGCCGGCGCGACGCTGGAGCAACGCCCACCGGCGATCGATATCGAGGCGTTAGCCGACCGGGTCTATGCACTGATGCTCGACGACCTGCGCCTGACAGGGATGCGCGGTGCACCTCAGCCGGGGGAGCGCTGGAACAGGTAACCCGCCATGACTCAGGAAGCAGTACCAGCCTCGCGGTTCTATCTGGAGATCGCCAGTATTGTTGAAGCTGTATTCACTGAGGTTAGCGGCTTACAACTGGAGATGGAGACACAGGACATTGAGGAAGGCGGGGTGAACGGTTTCACCCGCCGGGTACCTGGTCGCGTAAAGGTCAGCAACCTCACCCTCAAACGCGGCATGACCCGCTCGAACGATTTCCTGAAGTGGTTCATGAGCACCGGGCCGGGGGCAGTCGACCGGCGCAATATTTCGTTGGTGCTCTACGACGTGCAGGGCGAGAAGCTCGCCTCGTGGCACTTTCAGAACGCCTACCCAGTCAAGTGGGTTGGCCCACAGTTCACTGCCGACGGGAACGCAGTCGCTGTGGAAACGGTGGAGCTCGCCCACGAAGGTCTGACGGTGGAGTAGCCCGTGCCCAGGCTCGACCGACGACTGATTCAGCGCAACTCGGGCGCCCTGTCGCGCCGCCTGGCACGACGGCGCCTGATCGCGCTCCGGCACCAAGCCGGCCCGCTGCTGGCGGTCATCCTGCGAGGGGATGCCCGTGCGACAGCGCGGCGACGACGCGTAACCCGCGTCAATCGTTTCGTGCGCCCACGAGGTCAACTCCACCCCGGACCGATCATGGCAGAGACACCGTTGCAGCCTGGCGCCGTTTCAGACCAACAGGAAGCTGCTCCGCATCAACTCAGCGGGCAGAGCGAAGAGCCCTCGACGCTACCCGATTTTGGGACAGGTGACGACGCGCCCGAGGCGCTCGAGGAGGCAGTCGACGCGCGTGGCCCAGATGCAGCCAGCGCAACGGGAGCAGGCGCGCCGGTTGCGCCGCCAGCCACGGCCGAAAAGTCCGAACCGGACGCGCTACCTGACGTGGTTTCAGCACCTCGTCCTGAGGAATCTCCAACCTATGCTTCAGGGGAACGACGACCAC
>QEUZ01000348.1 GCA_003577355.1 Chloroflexota bacterium
CGCTAGAGAAGGTGTTGCGCGGAGCACTGATCTACCTGTTTCTCCTGGCGGCGTTGCGGCTCACCGGCAGGCGGGAGATCGGCCAGTTCTCCACCTTCGACCTAGTCGTGCTGTTGCTGCTCTCGAATGCGATCCAGAACGCACTGCTGGGGGATGATCTCTCAATTACCGGCGCGATGATCACTGTTGGGACGATGCTGGCGTTGAACCGCCTGATTTCGCTGCTGATCTTCCATTCGCCCCGGGCCGAGGAGCTGTTCGAGGGGCGCGAGATCTTCCTGGTGCGCGACGGCAGGGTGAACGAGGACCACCTGCGGCGCGAGCGCATCACGCACGCTGAGCTGCGCGTTGCTGCCCATAAGCACGACATCTTCGACGCCGACGAGGTTGGCGACGTGATCCTGGAACCAGACGGCACGCTCACCGTGCGGTCACGCGAGGACACACTTGCCGAGACCGTCCGCAAGCTCGATGCACTGCAGCAGTCGATGGCGCGGGTTGAAGCAGCACTCGCGGACTGGCGCCCCCGCTGACGCGCACGTGCTAGGATGAGCGCGGCGAACGCGGCCGGTTGGCAGGCGATTGGTGGGATGCGTGTTCGTTGACCTGAGCTTCTTTGCCGTTGCCGAGGGGCATGCAGAGGATTACGAGGCAGCATTCGCGCCGATTGTCGCGCGCGCGGCCGAAGCGCCCGGCTGTCTGTCATCGGAGCTGGTTCGGCTGACCGAGGAGGGGCGCTACTGCTGGGTCGAGCGCTGGGTATCGCGGGAAGCGCACCTGGAGTTCAACGAGTTCCTGTTCGGGGAGCTGCTGCCGGGTATCCCCCAGCTGAATGATATTGTCACGCGACTGGTGGAACGCGATGCCGAAGGAATGCTCGTGCGTTGAGCGCCCAGCGTTGGTAAGATGACGCCAACCGGCAACGGGGGAGGCCGGGCACGCCAGGCGTCGAGCGCGGAGGGGGTAATCGTGAAGCGACCGCTACCGTATTCGTTTCTGCTGCCGGTAGCCGCGGCCTCGGCGGTCATCTTCATCGCTCTGGGGTTCGGCATGTTCCTGTTCTGGCTCGATGTCGAGTACAGCCCGGATGCTGCTCTCGTCGGGGCGCTTGTCGCCACGCTGGCCGTCATGGCAGGCGCCATTTTCCTGGACTATCGCAGCCCGAAGAAACGCTAGCCACGCCCATCGCAGACTACACGTACAGAAGCGCCGCGCCGGGACCACCGCGCGGCGCTTCGCGCTTCCGCAAACCCTTCGCTGGCATGTATGGCCTTATGGCAGGCTACTTCGGGTACTCGGTGTTGCCCAGCACGATCGTAAAGATGCGCGTCGGCGTTGTCAGGATCAAGTTTGTCGCGTCCAGCGGGATGTCGAAGGCAACGGCCAGGTCGAGGGTCTGGCCATTGTCGATCGGCGCGGCGATATCGCGGTTGAAGTCGTAGCGCAGCGATTCTGTCGTGGCGGGGATGTCAGCGCCATAGCTGGTGTTGCGCTGGTCGACGACCACCAGCCCTTCAAATGGGAACGGTACGGCTGCACCGCTCGTATTGGTGATGCGCAGCTTGACATATAGGTAGATGCCGGACGCACGGTGGTCGCCGATGCGTGGGAACAGGTCGATCGCCGTGACGGTGAGCTGCCACCCCTGCGTGTCGATCGTATCGCCGATGCCCGGCACCGGGCCCGGAAGCGGCGTCGGCGTTTGGGCGAGTGCCGTGGCAGCGCGGTTGTCAGGTGTGCCCGTCGCCGTCGCCGTGGCGGTCGGCGGGACAGGTGTGGTTGTTGCGGCAAGCGCAGGTGCTGGGATCGGTGTGCGCGTCGCCAGCGTATTGGCCGGGTCGGTTGCTCGTGCCGTCTGGGTGGCGGCGGCGCGGCGCTCGCGGGGCGGCGGTTCTGGCGTGCCACACGCGGCCAACAGGCTGGCGGCCAGGAGGGCAACGGTGACGAGCAAGAACGGCACGCGGCCGGTTATAGCGCGGCGCTGCGGTTTCGTGCGTGTCAGCATCCAGCATCCTTCGGTTCACACGTCTGCACGGTGCCCAAGAGTCCGGCCAGGCTGTGACCGTGGGTGCAACCCAGCGTTATCAACACGGGGTGAAATGCCGCAGTTTGTGCATGCTGATGCCCCTTCCTCACACCCACCTGCGCTGACCACATGTCAAGCCCTCTTGCGCGTTGTGACAATCCGACACGTATGACTGTTACGCAAAACTATGACGTATGACGAAAGTACCATACTCGTTCTGGCGTAAATCGTCAACCAGAATTGCGCGGACCGAAAGTCACGGTTCCGTGGTCCAGCGTGGCTAGAGCTGTGCCGTGTTACAATCAGCGGCTATCCTCGGCGGCACGCGTGGCGGCAGTTGCCCGGCTCTGGCGTGCCGCCGCGGCCCAGGCTCGGCGGCTGAAGAGAGGACCCGGATGCAGGTTCCGAACGACCATCGCGGCCCGTTTTTCATCTCCACGGCGATCCCCTATGTCAATGCGCGTCCACACGTGGGCCATGCGCTGGAATTCGTGCTGACCGATGTCTATGCACGCTACCAGCGGCAGCAAGGGCGCGACGTGTTCTTCCTCTCCGGCTCCGATGAAAACTCGCTGAAGAATGTCCAGGCGGCGGAGAAAGAGGGCATTTCTACCCAGGCGCTGGTCGACCGCTACGTGCTGGCCTACCAGGAGATGTGCCGGGCAATGAACATCTCCAACGACGACTTCATCCGTACCAGCATCGACCCACGCCACTTGCAGGGAGCGGCCAAGATCTGGCTGGCGATGGCGGAAGCGGGCGACCTGTATACCCGCTCATACCGCGGGCTGTACTGCGTGGGCTGTGAGCTGTTCTACAACGAGGACGAGCTGGTCGATGGCCGCTGCCCCGACCACGGCACGGCGCCGGATCTTGTCGAGGAGGAGAACTGGTTCTTTCGTCTCTCGAAGTACGCCGACCAGTTGCACGACCTGATTTCGCGCGATGTCCTGCGTGTCGTGCCGGCAGCGCGTAAGAATGAGGTGTTGCGCTTCATCGAATCTGGCCTGGAGGACTTCTCCGTCTCGCGCTCGCGCGCCCGTGCCCGCGACTGGGGCGTCGCAGTGCCGGGTGACCCAACCCAGGTGATGTACGTCTGGGTCGACGCACTTGCGAACTACATCACTGCGCTGGACTATGCCAGCGATGGCGCGCGGTACGCACATTACTGGACCGGCGCCGACGACCGCGTGCATGTCATTGGCAAAGGGATCCTGCGGTTTCACGCCGTGTACTGGCCGGCCATGCTCCTGGCTGCCGGCGAGCCGCTGCCAACCCATGTCGTCGTGCATGGCTACCTGACCGCCGACGGCCAGAAGATCAGCAAGTCGATCGGCAACGTGATCGACCCGCTGGATGTCGTCGCCCGCTACGGGGTGGATGGGTTGCGCTACTACATGCTGCGCGACTTCTCCCCCTTCGGAGATGGCGACTTCACCTGGGAGAAGCTGGCTGCGCGCTACCGCGCCGACCTGGCCAATGACCTCGGTAACCTGCTCAACCGCAGCGTCAGCATGTTGGGGCGCTACCGCGCTGGGGTTGTCCCCGCGGCGGGCGCACCAACCACGCTGGATATCGAACTGGCCGAACTGCGCGATGGCATGGAAGCGCGTGTGGCCGCAGCGCTGGCCGAGTTCGACCCCCAATCGGCGCTCACGGCTATCTGGGAGCTTGTCACCCGCGCCAACGGCTATGTCGAGCAGACCGCCCCTTGGACGCTGGCCCGCGCAGAACGGGACGGCGCTGGCCCGGAGCGGCTCGATACCGTGCTGGCGACGCTGGCCACGACGCTTGGGCAGCTCGCCTGGTTGCTCCTGCCATTCTTGCCGGATACCAGCCATGCCATGGCCGCACAGCTCGGCCTGGCTGCTCCTGGCGATCCCATCGTGGCTGGTGCGCGCGTCGGCACGCCGACCCCGCTCTTCCCGCGTGTCGAGGATGAAGTCGCTGCGCCAGCGGGGTAACGACTGGACGACGGTTCAAGCCCCCATTGCTGCATGACAAGCGGGATGATCTTCGGATCACGCTCACGCTGCGCGATGTCGCGCAGGCGTGGTTCGATGCGCCTGCCGAACGCTTCGACGCTCCACTCTGCGAGATAGATGGAATGCTCGCCGTCGGTCGACCAGACCGGGAAGACCCGCTCGGCGTCCTCGACCGGCCCGCCGCGCTGGGCAATGGTGTACAGACCTGCCGCGACCGCTCCAAAGGTGCTGTCGTCACCAGTCTCCACGAGTGCCTCGAGCCAGTCGAGCAGGAACTCGACCTGGCAGGCCGACTGCCAGTGGGTGCGTGCCTGGATCAGGGAGTTGGTTGCTTCAGCGTCATCCGCCACCAGTTCCCAGCACCCGCGCAACAGTGGCAGCGTGCGCCGGTCGCCGAG
>QEUZ01000349.1:0-4398 GCA_003577355.1 Chloroflexota bacterium
CAGCGTCCTCCTCTTCTGCATGTCGCTGCGTCAGCGACACAGCGCTCATCCCAGTGGTCTGCTTCCGGCGGGTAGCACTGCTTCTCCCCCATCAGTACCCTCATTATCGGGCTAGTTGCCTCCTGCTGCATCCCCTGGCTGCCGGTAGCGCCGGCTGGGAGCGCGCCCGCTTAGTGACATTGGCGTGTGTGCTACTGCGAAGGTGATTAGCGTAGATGTAATAAACAGGATGCCACGAACAACCTGTGCCAGGTTCCACGTAGGTTGCTTGTCCTACCAGTGAACCGGACGAACCGGCCATACACTGTGGCCCGACGCGCCTGTAGGGTGGTTGGTGTAGGAATGGGGAATGCTGCACGATGCAGACATCGGCGCGTGAAACGGCGGGCTACAATCCAGGCATGACGCTTCCACTGAGCGGGATGCATGTCCTGGTTGCCGACGATAGCCCAACTGTGCTGGCAGCGGTGCGTGAAACGCTCGCCTCTGCCGGTGCGCAGGTGACGACGGCTGGCGATGGCGCTGCCGCTGTGCGGACTGCCATGGATACCCAACCGGATGCGATCGTGCTGGATATCAGCATGGGCGGCATCAACGGGTACCACGCCTGTCGTCTGCTGCGGCTCGAAACGACAACACGCGATACACCCATCGTGATCCTGACGAGCAGGGAGCCAGAGCCCGCACAGTTCTGGGCCGAGCGCGCCGGGGCGGACGCCTGTCTCTTCAAGGATGATGGGCTGGCTGGGCTGACGACGGCGATCCTCGAAGCGCGCGCTGCGCGGCGGCGCTCCACTCCAGTGGTTGCGCCACACCCAGCGCGTCGAACGCCGACCAGCGACGGCGACGTGCTGGAACGGCTGGCAACGCTGCTCGACCGCGAGCTGTTCAAGGCGACGATCCTCGACGATGTCAGCGCGCTGGCGGCGCATATGGATGATCTGCAGACCACCCTGGAACTCTTGGGGGATGTGCTGCGGCGAGTGATCGAAGCCCCCTTCGCGGCCCTCCTGCATGATGCTCCGCCAGGGCTGTTCGCGCTTTCCCGTCCGGATGTGCCATTGGAAGCGCTGTGGAACATCGTCTGGGGTGCGTCGTCACGGCCGGAATGGGCGCCGACCTATAGCGAGGATCGGCAAGTTGTGGTGCCGCGCGTCAGCGAGCAGGTAGCCCTGACTGGACTGGAACCGCGGGTGCTGCATGCGGCGCCACACTGGGAGTTCGTCTATTTCCTCCACAGGGGAGAATCGCTGTCCGTCGAGAGCTTGGAGCTGTGTCGCTTGTTTGCCCAGGCGGCGACGCTGGTGGTCTCCAACGCGCGTCTGCGCGCCGAGGCGCAGCGTTCCGCACTGACCGACGAGCTCACCGGCGTCTTCAACCGCCGGTATGTTCAGGGGCGGGTGGAGGTGGAACTGGAGCGGTCCTCCCGCACTGGCGGCACGCTCAGCCTGGTCCTGCTTGACCTGGATGAGTTCAAGAAGATCAACGACGAACACGGCCACCTGGTTGGCGACGGGATACTACGGGAGACGGCGCAATCGATCAGCCGCATCCTGCGACCGTATGACGTGCTCGGCCGTTTCGGTGGCGAAGAGTTCGTGATCCTCGCGCCAGACACGCCGTTGGAAGGCGCCGTGCGGTTAGCCGAGCGCGCACGCCAGACAATTGCGAGGCTGCATCCGCCCGGCGCTGGTGTGCAGTTGACTGCCAGCTTTGGCGTGACAGTCGCGCGGCGCGGTGAACCGGATGTCGATGCACTGTTCCGCCAGGCGGATGACGCGCTCCAGCGCGCGAAACGCGCCGGCCGCAACCGGGTGGAAGCGACCGGCTAACTGCTCTCCAGGCCGAGTTTCTGCTCTAAGCGTGCCACGCGCTGTTCCAGCCGCTGGATGTACTGCACGAACATGTCCGCTTCGCTTCCGGGGCGTGAGTGGTCGCGCACGTGGTCGCGTTCGATCGACGGCGGGATGTAGAGCGGTTGCAACTGCAAGGCTTCGACCAGGTTGGCGACATCGCGGTCACTCAGCTGGATACCCATTTTCGAGTTCCAGCTGGTCACGTGATGCATCCATGATTCGATGGAATAGAACCATCTGCCGTACCGGCTGGGCGGCCCAAGCGGCAGTCGATGTTGCACACCAGGTGGGCTGAGCAGCAGGAGGTCTGGCCAGACGCGGAACTCGTCGGCTGGGCGAATGTCAGCGCGCTCCCGATAGATCTGCTGGTTGGTCCAGAGCCAATCGGCCAGGAAGTTGGCGGTGTTGACCGACTGCCAGTAGTAGTTCATGTCGCTGTTGGTCGGCAGCATCTCCTCCCATTCGCCGTTCTCCAGTTGCCGTTCCCAGACCCCATCGACCATGCCGCGTACCGGGCGGGCCAAGCGCTTGAGCTCGGTCAGGATCAGCGTGGCGGGGTCGAGCGGCTTTGGGCGAATGATGAACCAGTCGATATTGCGGCCAATGTTGAACTCGGCGAATACCCAGAAATCGTCAGGAAAACGCTTTGCGACTTCAAGAATTTCTTCATCAATTTGCTGCAGCTCGCCTGCATAGACGCGGGCCATACATACCATCCTCTCCCACCGTGCGCGACGTGCAATGCGCCACTGGCAGCACACCAGAGTGGGGGCGCCGCAACTGTCGGAACGTCTGCACGATCTCGTCGCTTGGTGCGAATTATATGCGCGCTCCGGTGAAGCAACAGATGCGTTTCACGTTATTGGCGGCGCCAAGCGCGCTTCCCGGCGCATGTGGGCTGCGGCTGCAACCGCCACGAACATCATGCCGGCCATCACCGGCCAGAGCAACGCCGGGCGCGAGTGGTCCAGCGCGAACCCGGCGATCAGCGAGGCGATCGCCCACGAGCCGCCCCAGGCGATACTGAGGAGCGCAAAGTAGCGCCCGCGCAAATGGAGCGGCGCCAGACGCACCGGGATCACGGCGCTGGCTGGCATGAAGAGCAGTTCGCCGGCAGTGAACAGCAGAAAGGCAGCGACAGCGGCCGGGAGACCAACGCCGGGGGTCACCAACATGACGACGAACGACCCGATCCAACAAGCAGCTCCGCCGGCCATAACCAGGCCGATGTTGCCACGGGCGACCCGCGCAGCGATGGGGATCTGTGTGGCGATCACAATGAGTGTGTTCATCGTGAACAGCGCCCCAATCTGCCCTTCGCTGATGCCTGCCTCCTTGCGGAGAAACGCCGGAACGCTGGCCTGGAGCTGGGAAAAGCCCAGCACCATGAGGAAGAGCACGCCGATGGCATAGAGGAACGGTCGATCCGGCAGGACATCGCGCCACGTCCCGTGGTTGCCGTCTGCCCCACGGGAGGGCAACGGGATCGACGGGACCGCGAAGCGCACCAGCAGGCTTGCTGCCCCAACGGTGAGCGCGCTGACCAGGAACATCATGCGGTACTCCGGCAGCCCCCCGCCGCTGACCAGCGCCCCGCCGATCAGCCCGCCGGTCCCGATGCCGATGGCGTTGGCTACCCGCAGGATCGACATCGCCTCCGCGACCCGCGCCGGATCAGCAAGCGAGGCGATCGTTGCGTCGCTGGCTGGCCAGTAGAGCTGCCCGGCGAAGTTGAGGACGATCGTCACGACCAGGAATGGTAAGACGCCGGTAGCCCAGGGGTAGACGACCGTCGAGATCGCGATCGTCAGCAAGCACATGAGCAAGACGGGGTGGCCGCCTCGCCGGTCGATTTGACCGGCGACCAGCATCACGAAGGCGATACCGCCCAGCCCGCTGAGCGCTATCCCACCACCGACGATGCGTGCCGGTAAATCGGCGATCTGTGTGAAGAAAATGAAGGTGAACGGCATGATCATGCCGCGCCCGGTCCAGAGGATCAGGTTCGACAGCGCCATGAGCCAGACGGCACGCGGGAAGGACTGGATCGTCCCTCGCACGCGGCCGAGCAGCCCGCCCGGCGCCACCACGATGTCATCGGTGAGGTCTGCCTGTGCCACGTTTGCGACTCCTCAACCGCCCGCAACGGCCAGGTCGCCGCGCGCGTCGATCGTCGCATGCAGCATGCTGCGCGTCATGCGAAGAATGTCGCAATTTGGGGATGCGGTTGTGCGGGATTAGTGGCGTGACCAGTGACGAGTGACCAGTGGTGCGATCGTTATTGTCTGATGCAACGACCTACCTTGAACCGACCACCGTCGGGACAGGGTGGTTCCCTGCGTGAGAACAGAGCGCTTGCGACATTACGCGAGTGCTTCGGACACAGTCGTTCGAACTACTGGTCACTCGTCGCTCCACTAGCCGTCCATTGTTGCGACTGCGATGTGCAGCGTTTCGTCGAACGGCGCGGTTTCATACGACATGCCTCGGAACACATAGACGAGGTGCGCGCGCTGTACCCAGATACATGCCCAGCGCTCGA
>QEUZ01000349.1:4427-7152 GCA_003577355.1 Chloroflexota bacterium
GCTCGATGGCGCCCGTGCGCGCAATATCGCCACGCACGGCGATCGCGGAATCGGCGAGCCCCTCCAGTGTGATGTTGTCCGGGGCGCCGATCATCCCCTTCCTGATGTACTCGCGGTTCTCCAACATTGCTGCGCGGGCTTGCTCCGACGAGCCGAACTCCAGGACGGCTGCGAGGAACGCGACCATGCCGTTCGGCTTCGCCTGGGACGGTTCCGGCAAGCCGACAACGCGAATGGCGCCTTGCCGGAATCCCCAGGTTGTGAGCTGTTGAACGTAGCCAATGTCGTCGGAGTACACCGACGCTACCGTCTCTGCCGTCAATGGCCCTTCGCTCAGCACAACAAAGCCGCTAGGAAACACTTCAAGCGGAGGCAGGAGTGTCAGCAACTCCTCCTCGTAGTGGGGAGCCGGCGTGACTTCGGCGAATGGGTCAAGAGTTGCGGTGGGTGGTCCAGCGGTGGCGGCCGCTGTTGCAGTTGGCCGGGTAACTCGCGCGGCTGCTGTCGATGTCGCCACAAACGCGCGCGCTTCGGCGACTTGGGTGAGCGAGACGACGAAGGTGGCGGTGGCGTCCCCAGTGACCTGAGCGGCAGGCGACTCTCCCGCAGCGCCGCAACTGGTGAGGACGATGGCGGCGAGCCCGAGCACTGCTATCTGCCGTCGGAACTGGGTGACGAGGCGGAAACGTGGGGCGAGGATCGGCATGTGGGCTCCTTCGCGCCTGGGGTTTCTGGCGCGTAGGGTAGCAACCAACCCTGTGTGGACGAAATAGGAGGGAAGTACCCATCACCGCTGGATACCCCCGGAGGCTGCGCACAGCGGTGATGGGCAGGGTTAGCGACTGACCGGCAGCCCGGCTGCTTCCCAGGCGAGCATGCCGCCAGTCATGTTGAATGTCTGGTCATAGCCAGCTCGGCGCAGCGCATCTGTCGCAAAGGCGCTGCGCCGGCCGCTGCGGCAGACCAGCACCACCGGTCGGTCGGTGGGGATCTCTTGCGCTCGTGCGCCGAGCTGACCGAGAGGGATCAACGTTGCACCGGCGATATGGCCAGCGTTCCACTCCTCTGGCTCGCGCACATCGATGAGGGCGTATGCCTGCGCATCCTTGGCAAGCGCCGTTGCCACTTCGCCGACGCTATATTCCGGCACGTCTGGCGTCCGAGGGGTTCCGAACATTGTCTCCTGACCGTTTCATATCGCAGCAGAATGGTGGCGCACCAGACCCATTCGGCGCAGCCTAGCTGTTTCCGCGTTTGAGCGGGTACCCAGCTGCCTGCCAGGCGTCGGCGCCGCCAACCACGTTGAGCACCTGTGGGTGCCCTGCGCCTTGCAGCACGCTCGCCGCGACGGTGGAGCGGTAGCCGCTGGCACAGATGACGGCGACAGGCGCGTCGCGCAGGTCGCTCAACCCGTTGGCGAATACCTCGTTGGTGCGAGACGCCTTGACGATATCGCCCGCAAAGCGCTGACGCGCGCCCGGAATATGCCCCGCGCGCCACTCCGCCTCCGTGCGCACGTCGAGCACCTGGATATTGTTGGATTCCAGCCGCTCGTGCAGCGCATGTACCGAGATCTGCGGCAATGTCAGCACCGGCTTGCCGGCGGCGACCCAGGCGTCGAAACCACCCTGGACGTACCCTGCCACGCGGTCGATACCGATCCGCAACAGTTCGGTGCGCGCTTCGGCGTAGTCGCTGTCGTCGTCCAGCAGCAGGATCACGTCGCGTTCGTAGGGAGCGTGCCACCCGGCCCAGTTGACAAAGTTGTTACCCAGCCCGGCAAACACAGCGCCGGGGATGTGCGCCCCCCCGAAGGCGAGCGATGAGCGGGTGTCGATCAGGAGCGCGCCGCCCTGCATCCGGGCTTCAAGCGTAGCGAGGTCGAGTGGGCCGCCCTCTGGGAGGTCGCGCAACAACGCTGGGCCGACCTTGTTGACCCGCTTCATATAGGGGTAGTAGGTCGGGGCGGGCGGCATATCTTCCATGATGACTTCTCGGAACGCCTCGCGATCCGGGAACCGGAACGCGTAGTTGAAGCGCTTCTCTTGCCCGATGGTGGTGCTGGGGTTATCGCCAATGTTCTTTCCGCAGGCTGAACCGGCGCCATGCCCTGGGTAGACGATGATGTCGTCGGGCAGATGCATCAGGCGGTTGTACACGGAATCGTAGAGCTGTTCGAGCAGCCCTTCGGTGGCTTCGCTGCCGAGCAGGTCGGGCCGGCCAACGGTGCCGACGAACAACATGTCGCCGCTGAAGAGCGCTTGCGGCTTGTTGCTGATCACCGGGTCGGTCAACAGGTAGGACATGTGCTCGGGGGTATGGCCCGGGGTCCAGAATGCCTGGACCTTGAGCTTGCCAACGTTGATGACATCCCCGTCGTCCAGTGGTTGGTGCTTGAACTCGCTCGCGCCGATGCGCGAAGCGTAAATCGTTGCCCCGGTGTGGTCCGCCAGTTCCAGCGCGCCGGAGACGAAGTCGGCGTGCACATGGGTTTCGAAGATTGCGGTAATGCGCAGCCCGTGCTGCTGAGCCAGTGCGATGTAGCTGTCGACATCCCGCCGCGGGTCGATGACGGCAGCGACGCCAGCGGCAGGGTCACCGATCAGGTAGGCCACCTGCGCCAGACCAGGGGTGAAAATGCGTTCCAGCACCATGTTAGCTGGTCCCTCCGTTGTGACCCTCGCCAGCTGGGCCTCTGGCGGGGTACAAGCGCACCGTAGCAGAG
>QEUZ01000350.1 GCA_003577355.1 Chloroflexota bacterium
TTCGGACCGCACACCTACGCGTGCCGGCCGGCCGGTGTGGCCCATGGCCCCTTCCGCTCGGAAACCGGCTGCCTGCTGCTGGAAACCCACACCTACCGGACGGAGTAAGCTGGTGCCGAGTCTCGATGCCGAGGTCATCGTCGTCGGAGGTGGGCCGGTAGGATTGACGCTGGCGGCGGCCCTGGGCGCGCAAGGTATCGCCACGCTGGTGCTGGAGGGATTGCCGGAGCTGCCCGAAGACCTGCGCGGTTCCACCTTCCACCCCGCCACGCTGGACATGCTGGAGCCGCTGGGGGTCGTCGAACCGATGTTGGCGCGCGGCGTGCGCGTGCCGAACTACCAAGTTCGCGACCGGCGCAGCCGCGAGATCATCGCCGACTTCGATTTCAGCCTGCTGCGCGACGACACCCGCCACCCTTACCGCCTGCAATGCGAGCAGCACAAGCTCAGCGCCCTGCTGCTGGAGCGGATCGCGCGCACCGCAAGCGCTGAGGTGCGCTTCGCCAACCGCTACCTCAGCCACACCCACCACGACGACACCATACAGGTAACCGTGCGTACGCCACAGGGCGAGTGCAGCCTGAGCGCCATGTGGCTGGTCGGGGCGGACGGCATCGGTTCCGCCGTTCGCCGCACTGCAGAGATCGCCTTCGAGGGTTTTACCTACCCGGAGAAGTTCCTGTCGGTCAGTACCCCCTATGACTTCCGTTCGGCCATCCCGAACCTGGCGCTGGTGACCTACCTTGCCGACCCGGAGGAGTGGTGCCTGCTGCTGCGCGCGCCGGAGCTCTGGCGGGTGATGTTCCCGATCCCGCCGGATGAGCCGGATAGCACAACCCTTTCCGACGCCGCTGTTGAACGCCGCTTGCAGGGGCTTCACCCCCGGCCGCAGCCCTACGAGGTTGCCCACCGCACCCTGTACCCGGTGCAGCAACGCGTGGCCGCCAGCTTCCGTTCCGGACGGGTCTGCCTGGCCGGCGATGCGGCGCACGCCAACAACCCGTTGGGTGGTATGGGGCTGAACAGCGGCATCCACGATGCCTTCGCCCTTAGCGATGCCTTGGCACGTGTGCTGCATGACGGCGCTGCACCCAGCCTGTTGGACGACTACAGCAGGCACAGACGCCGCATTGCGCTCGACCACATCAACGCCCAGGCCGCCCGCAACAAGCGCCTGCTTGAGGAACGCGACCCAGCAGCACGGGCGCGAGTGCGCGCTGAACTCACTGCAACCGCCGCGGACCCGCGGAAAGCGCGCGACTACCTGCTACGCGCGTCGCTCATTGCCAGTTTGCGCGAACAGCACTGACCGCACAGGCGGCCTGCCCGACCCGATGGAACGGTGCTTTCGCATAACGTCAACCGTGACGAATCTCCCTATCCCCCGAAAGTCCTGCCTTGTACCGTGACCCCCAAGCAGATGGGTACCAGGCGTGCGGCACACTCGTGCTGCCGCCATGCTCCCTCGCGCCGGACGTAAGGAGAGCTGCGGAGCGTGCGGACCAACACGGCGCTTCACCTGGGCATCGCAGCCGGAGCGGCATTGCTGCTGGCGGTTGCGCTGCCTGCTGCCGGGGGGGCATCTCCTGCACTGACGACAAGCGACCTGCTGGTGGCTATTGCCCTGGTGGTCCTGCTTGGCTGCACACAGCTGCTGCCGATCGAACGCACCACCGAACGCATCGCCCTGCAAGGCGGCTTGGTCTTCTGTCTCGTCCTGCTCGTTGTCCCAAGTTTGGCGGTGTTGCTTGCCTTGGCCGGTATCCTGCCGGTGTTGGCGTGGGAACAGCACCGCGCCGGGCGCGCACAACGGCCACCCGCACCATATGCACCGGCAACCCTGGCCTATGTCGCCATGCAGGCAGCACTCGGTGGCATGATCGTGACCTTCGGCGGCTGGCAACATGGTGGGCCGCACAACCTCTCGGTGAGCGCGCTCGTCGCTCTGGCACTCGCAGCGGTGACGATCTGGTTGATTGGCAGCCTGGCCCCCAGTCTGTCGCTGGTGCTCAGCGCCGGGTTGCCCACCCGTCAGATCCTGTGGCAGGTCTCGCCCAGCGGGCTGCTCGCAACCTTGCCTGCCTTAGGACTGGGGTTCGCAGCAGCTCTGCTTGCGGAAAGCCGGCCGTGGGTGTTGCCGCTGGTGGCGCTGGCTGGGCTGGGCTGGTTGCGTGCGCTCGAGCTGTTTGCCCTGCGCCGCTCAAGCGATACCTTCCTGGAAGCATTGGCCGATATCGTCGATAGCCGCGACCGGCACACCATCGAACACTCGCGCCGGGTGGCCGGCTACGCCGAGCGTATCGCCAGCGAGCTTGGCCTGGCGCGCAACGATGTCGCGCTGGTCGCCCGCGCTGCCCGCGTCCATGACATCGGCAACATGTCGATCGAACCGGCGATGCTGGTGCGCGATGAACCACTCACTGGCGAGGAGTGGCGGGCCGTCAAGCGCCACCCTGGCATCGGCAGCAACCTGCTGCTGCGCTTCCCCCGCTATGCAGCTGCGGCCCCGCTGGTGCGTCATCACCACGAGCGCGTCGATGGCTCCGGCTATCCCGATGGCCTGCATGGCGAGCACATCCCGATGGGTGCGCGCATTATCGCCGTCGCCGACGCGCTGGATGCCATGGCGAGCGCCCGTCCCTATCGTCCCGCCCTACCGGCCGATGTCATCCGCAGCGAGTTTGCCCTTCAGCGCAATCGTCAGTGGGATGGCGACGTGGTCGATGCACTGCTGCGTCTGGTCGAGCGGGGTGAGATCACGCTGCCAGGCGAAGAACGGCTGCACAGGTATGTTGTCCAGGCTGCGCTGGAGGACCAGCAGGAAACCACGCCGCGCCAGCCGCTGGGGAGTGCGCCGGAGCGCTCTGCGTTAGAAGCGCAGTTGATGTACCAGGTCTTCCACGACCCGTTGACCAACCTGCCGAACCGCGCGCTGTTCATGGATCGCCTGGAACATGCGCTCGCGCGCATCCGCCGCTCGTCGGACTCGGTCGCGGTCATCTTCGTTGACCTGGACAATTTCAAGACGATCAACGACACCTGGGGCCACCGGGCGGGGGACCAGGTGTTGATCGAGATCGCCCGCCGCATGGAAGCATGTGTGCGCCCCGGCGACACTGTCGCGCGGCTTGCCGGAGACGAGCTGACCCTGTTGGTGGAGAACATCCAGAGTCTCGACGATGCGCTGGTCGTTGTCGAGCGGGTGGCACAGGCGCTCGCGCGCCCGATACCGCTCGAACAGGAGAGCGTCCAGGTCAGCGCCAGCATGGGGGTCGCCTTCAGCCCCGCTGGGCGTGAGACAGCGCTTGAAGTGCTCCACCATGCCGATACTGCCATGTACCGCGCCAAGAAGGACGGCAAAGCCGGCTATGCCATCTATGAGCCGGGCATGCGTCACGACGCAGCCGACATGGTGGAACTCAAGCAGGATATCGTGCTGGCGATTGAGCGCGGCGAGCTCACGGTGCACTATCAGCCGAAGGCGCTGCTCGATAGCGGGCGCATTGCCGGCATGGAGGCGCTCGTCCGCTGGCATCACCCAGAGCGGGGGCTGATTCTGCCGGCTGAGTTCCTGCCAGCCGCCGGTCACACCGGCATCGTGACGGAAATCGACCGGTACGTGCTGCGCGATGCCGTGCGGCAGGTCGTCGCCTGGCGGATGGCGCAAGCCGCTGGGCCACCGTTGGTGGTGAGCGTCAACATTTCAGCCCGCACCTTCGCCAACCCGCACCTTGCCAACGAGCTCGCTGCACTCCTCAACGAGTTCCGCCTCGACCCGCGGGGGTTGATGCTGGAGGTCACCGAAGATGTAGCCATGGCCGAACCGGATGCCGCGATCGAGCGCTTCACTGTTCTCAACCGGCTGGGCATCCAACTGGCGATTGACAACTTCGGGGCAGGGTCATCGTCGTTGAGCTATTTGAAGCGCTTTCCAATCGACGTGTTGAAGATCGCCCGGCCATTCGTTGACGGGCTGGGCTACGACCCCGGCGATACCGCAGTCGTGCGGGCGATCATCGCCTTCGCCTCAACCCTGCGCCGCTCAGTGGCGGCCGAGGGCATCGAAACGGCCGAGCAGTTCTTCCAGTTGCGTGGGCTCGGTTGCGAGCAGGGGCAGGGCAACCACCTCGCTCCCCCACTCAGCCGGGAAACCATCTCGGCGCTGGTCGCCGGCTCGGCGACACTTCCCCTCGGCAGGGCAGGGCGGGGCGCGCTTCTCGCGCCGGCGCCGTTCGGCGAGCGGCCAATCACTTCGGCCCAGACCTACGCCCGCCGCATCAGCGAAGCCACGTCCTGATCCACCGCGCGCCACTCCCCACCCTCTTCCTCCCCCGGCGGACCGAGAGAGGAAAAGGGGTGAGTGAGGAGGAGAGAGATGTGCG
>QEUZ01000351.1 GCA_003577355.1 Chloroflexota bacterium
CGGCAATACGTTCCAGGAGTTGGCGGGTGGCCCAGGCGTTGTGGCCAAAGCAGTCGAGTAAGCCGTCGTTCATGGTTCATCCTGTCGTGTGAGCGGCGCAGTATCCTGGGACGATGGTCGGACTTGGTCCAGCAACTCGAAGCGGCCGACGTCTTTTCAGCCTGGTGTTCCAACCACCGACCATTGTCGGGTCAAGGTAGCTCCCTTCGTCAGAAACGAGCACTTGCGACATCACGGAGTGCTTTGGACACAGTCAATCGAACCACTGGTCACTGGTCACTCCACGGGTTGCCCAAGCGCTCGGAATGCTAGCGTAGGTGGTCGCGGCCGCGGGCGATGGCTTCGTAACGGTTCTTAAGGTGCAGCTTGGCGTAAATGTTGCTGACGTGGTTCTTGACCGTTTTCTCTTCAATGAACAGGGCTTCCGAAATCTGCCGGTTGGACTTGCCGGCAACGATCAGCTCCAGCACTTCCAGCTCACGGGGGGTGAGGATTGGGCCGCTGGCTTGCCGCTCGCGGCTGCCGCGTGCTGAGTCACGCACCAGTTCCAGCAGCGCTGGCGCGATCGTCGGAGTGATGAGCGCCCCCCCGCCGTGGACGATGCGCACCGCTTCTGCCAGACGTTCCGGGGAGAAGCGTCCGTGCACGAGATACCCCTTGGCTCCGGCCAGCACAGCCGCGCGCAGGTGGTCGGGGTCTTCCGACCAGGTAAGGACGAGGACACGACTCTCCGGGCACTCCTCGCTGAGGATCTCGATTGCAGATAGGCCATCGCGCACCGGCATGCGGATATCCATCAGCACGACGTCTGGCTGGAGCTGGTTGGCGCGCTCGATTGCTTCGTCACCGTTGGCCGCCTGGCCGACGACCAGCATACCGGGGTCGAGCTCCAGGCTCGATTGCAGCCCACGGCGAACGACGAAGTTGTCGTCGACGACCAGGACGCGGATCGGTTCGCTCGTGCGTGCGCAGGCAGCGTGAATCGCTGGGTCATCCGCAGATGTAGTGACT
This sequence comes from Chloroflexota bacterium, assembly GCA_003577355.1. GTDB lineage: Bacteria > Chloroflexota > Chloroflexia > Thermomicrobiales > CFX8 > CFX8. The sequence continues at coordinate 1,012 of QEUZ01000351.1, forward strand.
GTGATATCGGCCGATGTCGCGCTCACCCATCCCTCCCGTGCCGGTTGCCCGGCGCGCAGAGTGTAACACCGCTCAGCCGCTGAATACCGCTCGGTCGCTGCGCTGGGTGAGCGGCAGGTCGAGGGTGACTTCGGCGCCTCCACCCGGCGTTGACACCAGCGTGAACAGACCACCGAGCATGGACGCGCGTTCGCGCGCGCCTAACAGCCCGAAGTGGCCATCGCCGGACCACGGGTCGAGCCGTGAGGTGTCGAAGCCAACGCCGTCGTCGCGCACCGCAAGGGTAACCCCAGTTGACGATAGCGTGACTCGCACCCAAACGTGGTGGGCGTGGGCATGTTGCTCGACGTTGTCGAGCAGTTCAGTCAGCATCCGTAAGATCTCATTGGCAATGAGCACCGGCACTTCGATGTTTGGCCCGCTGACGCGCAGCTCCAAGCGCTCGTCACGGCCCTGTGCCCACTCGTTGGTTATCGCTTCCACGCTGGAGAGGAGGGGAACCGTCATCTCGCGTTGACGTAGCGAGCGGATCACATCGCGCACGTCGATCGCAGCACGCTCGCTAATGCGGGCAACGTAGCGAGCGCGGCGGCGAGCTTCGACAGGGTCACGTTCAATCCAGAGCGCCAGTGAACCCGCTTCCATACTGATGCCACCGAGCGTTTTCCCGACCCCATCGTGCAGGTCGCGGGCAATGCGGTTGCGTTCTGTTTCCGCGCCGAGACGGTGGACCTGGCGTAGGGCGCGAGCGGTGAGAGACACCGCGCCCGCGACGATGAAGACGGTCAGCAAGCGCGCCACGAAATCGCCGCCAAAGCCGGCGTTGAAAGTAGCGCGGATGCTCTCCGTCCCTGTCAGGAGCACCAGGAGATCGAAGGCGGCCACGCTGAGGAGCGCTCCGCGCAACGTGAAGCGGTACGCGGGCCAAAAGACGGCAGAAACGCTGTAGAGCCAAAAGGGGCCACGCCAGTCGTGCGAGAGGCTCAGGAGCAGCACACACATGATGATGTCGCACGCAATCAGAAAGATGTCGAGGCCGCGCGAGCGCCGGGTGATATGGCGGGCAACCAGCCACGTCACGACGACGTGCCCCAGGCCAAGGAGCAATACCCACCAAAGCTCGCGGATGGAACTCTCGCGATGCAGGCCGGTGAGCACAAGGACGAGGGCGATGAGCCACGCCAACGCGCGATAGACGGCGACCGGGCTCTGCTGGCGCAGCCAGTGCGGCAGCGTTTCGAGCAACTGGTTCGAGCGGTCGGCGGTCGCGGCACGCGCGTAGGAGAGCGACCGGCGCGCGGTCGTCGCCTCGAGGGCGGCCCGTGCAGCTCGGGCGCGCCGGTCGGCGCGTCTACGGGACGTTCCGAACGCCATGCTTCCTCAGCTCCAGCGCAGTTGCTGCTGCCCGCTGCGAGGTCCCAGCACGAATCGGGACTTTCATAGGTCTAAGGTCCGATGCTCGTAACGCAACGCTACGTATCCTTACTCGCGGGTGGTGACGTGACAGGACACGTCAACATCCAGTCTCACTCACTCCTCCCCTCATTTGGCCGCTGGAAGGACTGGAGCGACATCGCTCCAGTCCTTCTAGCGTCTGCGGCTGTATCTCATGCGATGTGTTCTGCGCCATGCACAATGTCGCCGTCGAGAATCGTCATCCAAATGTCCATGTTGGCGATGGCGTCGGGAGTCGATTGGCGCAGGTCACCATCGACGATGGTCAGGTCAGCCAGCTTGCCTGGGGTGATCGAGCCGATGCGGTCCTCCATGCGGATGGCTGTTGCGGCGTCGATGGTGTGGGCGCGGATCGCCTCGTCGAGCGAGAGCTGGTGTTCGGCGCCCAGCACGTTCCCGCTGCGAGTGGTACGGCTGAGCGCGCGCGCGATCGTTTCCAGGGGCCGGTAGGTGGCGACATAGCTGTCGCTTGTGATGACCGGCCGCACCCCTGCATCCAGCTCGTAGCGGAACGGCTTGAGGTGGTGTGCGCGCTCGCCCAAGCGGGGCAGGAACTCATCCCCCTCGTCGAAGATGAAGGCGGGCTGATGCACCGGGATAATGCCCAGGTCGGCAATACGCTGTACCTGCTCGCGGGTCGGATAGCTGCAATGCTCGATGCGGTGGCGGGTGTCGATGCGGGGGGCGGCGCGCATCGCCCCTTCGATGGCATCCAGCGTCATCTGCATCGCGCGGTCGCCATTGGTATGGATGCCGACCTGCCAACCGGCTGCATGGGCCCGGCGCACCAGGTCGGCCAGTTCCTGGGGTTGCCAATAGGTGGTGCCGTGGAACTCGCCGTTACGCCCGTAGGGGGTCGCGAACGCGGCGGTGCCGCCGATCAACGTGCCATCCGAATACAGCTTCATCCCGCCGATCCGCAGGCGGTCGTCGCCGAACGGGCCAGCCAGGCCGATCTCGATCAGGCTATCGAGGTGGTTGGAGAGCGGCATGCAGACCGTGCGCAGGTGCAGTCTTCCTTGCTGATGGGCTGCGCGGTAGACCGCAAGCTCGCGCCGGGTCACTTGCGGGTCGCATACCGTCGTGAGGCCGGCCGCCAGATAGCGCTTGCCGCCGTTGTCGAGCAGGCGCAACAGGTCGTCCATTGGTGCGACGCTATGGATGTTCGGTCCGTGGCAGCCAATATCGAGTGCGACCGGCAAGACCAGGTTCATGGCTGCATCGAGCAGCAGGCCGGTCGGCGCTCCGGCTGCGTCGCGCTGGAACGAACCGCCCGCTGGGTCAGCGACATTGTCGGTGAGGCCACGGGCGATGAACGCGCGTGAGTTGACGACGGCGTAGTGCCCAGACACATGCAGCACCATCACTGGGTGGTCCTGGGTGATCGCGTCGATCTCCCAACGGGTTGGCGGCCGCGCTTCCGGGTACTGGCCATACGACATGCCGAACCCACGGATCCACTGGCCGGGGGGTGTGCGCTCGGCAGCGGAATCGATCGCCGCGAGCAGCTCGCTCAGTGATGCGACACGCGGGAACCGCGCGTCGATCTGCTCAAACGATTCGCAGGTCATCAGGAAATGGTTATGTGCGTCGATCAGGCCGGGCAGGATTGTCCGCCCGCCGGCGTCGAGCTCGACGACATTTCGGCCCATGCGGTCGCGCACATGTTCCACATCGCCGACCGCCCGGATGCGCCCCGCGCTCAGCCCAACCGCGCTGGCTGTTGGTATAGCCGGGTCGGCGGTTACCACAATGGCGTTGTGCAGGATCAGCGAGTTGGAACCACCGTCCAGATCCACCGGCATGGCGGCCTGCCTTTCGATCTCACCACGCGCCTGACGCGCCAGGCGCATGTTGGGAATGATGTGCTACACAGGGCGGATTCGGCAATTTCCTGCCTCGAGCGTGAGCATCC
>QEUZ01000352.1 GCA_003577355.1 Chloroflexota bacterium
GCGTCGGAGGTGTGGCCGAGGCGCACGATCACGGCGTCGCGCGAGGGGATAACCATCGTGACCTGCCCCATCGCCCCGGCTGCCCAGTAGGCGTCCTCCGGCACGTTCGGCAGGCGGCCGCTGCGGTTCAGCCAGAACAGGCCACCGTATTCCCCACGCGCAAGCTCGCCGCTGGCCGGGCTGGGGCTGCTGACTACCGCAGCCCAGCCGCGCGGTAGCACCTGCGTGCCAAACCAGTCGCCATCGCGCAGGTGGAGCAGGCCGAAACGCGCCCAATCGCGGGCGATGCCGTACTCGAAGCCGGTCATGATGAAGTTGCCCCAGGGGTCCGGCTCCAGCACTTGGGCGTGCATGCCGATGGGCGCAAACAACCGCCGGTGGGGGAAGGTCAGGTAGTCCTCGCCACGCGCTTCCACCGTGCGGCGGACGATCGCACCGAGGGTGAGCGGGTCGCAGTTGCGGTAGCGCCCGTGGCTGCCGGGCGGGAACTCCAGCGGCCTGCCAATCGACTGGGCGAAGACGTCGATCGCGCCGAAGTAGACCTGCAAGTGGTGGTTATCCGGTGTGTAAAACGCTGGGTCCTGCGGCTCCAGGCGGCGGTACTCCAGGCCGGAACGCATTTGCAGCAGGTGCCGCAGGGTGATCTCGCGGCGCGGGTCGCCGGCCCCGTGCCACTCGGCTACCGGTGCGGGGGCGTCCAGCTCCAGCGCGCCATCGCCGACCAGCATGCCGACCAGCGCGGCGGTCAGGCTCTTGCCCATCGACCAGTTGATCTGGCGCGTGGCGGCGCTGAAGCCGGGGGCGTAGCGTTCCGCGACGAGCCGCCCACCGTGCACCGCCACGACTGCGCGGGTGCGCGCCGGCGCAGGCCAGCGGCTGTCGTCGAACGCCTGGTCCAACGCGGCGTCGAGCGCGGCGCGGTCGCCAACTGCTGTGTCGGCGCCGCCGCCGTTCCCAAGCGGCCAGGGGCGCGGGTCATCCGGCGCGGGGTCGAGCGTTGGTGGATTGAAGGCGACCCCATGCATCTGTTCCGGGATGATCGTGCAGCCATAGCCGGGGTGATGCACCGCTGTGCGCCGCAGCCCGGAGCCGTCGGCGAGCGTCACTGTCTGCCGTGCCTGGTCAATGGCGATACTGATCTCGGAGAACGAGAAGCGTTCAGGCCAGGTGTCGAAGGGCAAGTCGTTGGCGAGCAGGTCGTCGGCTGAGCGCCCCGCGACGAAGATGCCAGAGCAGAGCAATTTGGCGTTGATCGCCAGCGAATGCGAGCGTTGCTGTGTTGCGTCGTCGCGTTCGGACATGTCTTCGCGCCCCTTCGTTCCAGACCGGGTTCCCAGTGGCAGTGTAGCGTCGGTCGCTGTCATACGCGCTATTGCTGTGGACAAGTATCCTTGCAATGACGAGCCGCCTGTTGGAACTGTCCACGGGCGGAGCACTGGAGCCGCCACGCCGCATCATCCCCCAGCACGGCGCACGGTTACCGCTCTGTCGTTATCCTGTGGCGAGTCGATGGCGCGGGCGCAAGGCTTCCTCGGAGGAGCAGCGCCCAACCATAGGTCGGAGCCAGGAGACTGCGGGGTGGTGCGCCGGCCGGGGCGTCGCTGCGTGGCAGACAATTGAGAAGGACGTCCACACTATGGCCAGGCCGCGTCTGCGTGCCATCCCCCTCGGCGGTATCGGCGAAGTCGGCAAGAACATGATGATCGTCGAGTATCGCAACGACATCGTCATGATCGATTCCGGCACCAAGTTCCCCGAAGAAGAAATGCGCGGGATCGACCTCGTGATCCCGGATATCAGCTACATCATCGAAAACATCCGCCGCTTCCGGGCGATCCTGCTCACCCACGGCCACGAAGACCACATTGGGTCGTTGCCCTACATCCTGCCGCAACTGGAGCGGATCAAGCCGGTCCCGATCTACGGTTCGCCGCTGGCGCTCGCCTTTGCCCGTTCAAAGCTGGCTGAGGCGAACGTCGAGCACCTGGCCGATTTCGTGCCGATCGACGCCGGCCAGCAGTATTCCATTGGTACCAGCATGAAGGTGGAGTTCATCCCGGTCACCCACTCTATCCCCGGGGCAATGGCGATCTCGATCGACACGCCCGTTGGCCGCCTGGTGCATACTGGCGACTTCAAGTTCGACCCCACACCACCCCTCGGCCCTCCCACCGACGAACGACGCCTGAAGGAGCTTGGCGACCAGGGCACCCTTGTGCTCTTCTCCGACGCGGTGCGGGTCGAGCGGCCCGGCCGCACCCCGAGCGAAGCCGATGTCTCGGCTACGCTGGACCGTATCATCGCTGCCGCGCCCGGCCGGGTGATCCTGACCTCGTTCGCCTCGAACATCCTGCGGCTGGAACAGACGATCCAGGTCGGTGCGCGTCACGGCCGCAAGGTGGCGGTGGTCGGCCGCAGTATGGAGCAGTCGGTGCAGGTAGCGATGGACCTGGGCTATATCCAGCCGCCCAGGGGCACGCTGCTGCCGATCGACCAGGTGACACGCCTGCCGAAGAACCAAGTCCTGATCCTCACCACCGGCTCGCAAGGGGAGGCGTCGGCTGCACTGGCGCGCATGGCCAGCGGCGACCACCCGAAGCTGCGCATCCAGGAGGGGGACACCGTGATCCTCTCGGCCACCCCGGTGCCGGGCAACGAGGAAACGGTCTCCCAAACGATCGACAACCTCTTCCGCAAGGGGGCCAACGTCATCTACTCGGCGCTGGAACCGAATATCCACGTTTCCGGTCACTCGGCCCGCGACGAGCTGCGCATGATGATCGACCTCCTGCGTCCGCAGTTCGTTGTGCCGATCCACGGCGAGTACCGCCACCTTAGCCTGTACAAGGACCTTGTGGCGATCCCTGCTGGTATCCCGCCACGCAACGTCATCATCCCCGAATCGGGTGTGCCGCTCTCGTTCTCGCGTGGCGATGTGCGCAAAGACCCGCCGGTGAAATATGGCGCGGTGCTGGTCGATGCGCTGGGTGGCGACCGCTACCGCAACGTCGTCCTACGCCACCACGACACCCTGGCGACGGCCCAGGTGATTATCGCCACGCTGATCGTCGACCTGGAACAGGGCATCGTCATCGCCGGGCCAGAACTGACCAGTAAGGGGTTCGACGACGAAGACGGCCACAAGCTCATTGCCGCAACGGAGAAGGAGCTGCACACCTACCTGGAACGCCAGTTGAAGAAGGGTGGCCTGTCCTACGGGTACCTTGTCGGCAAGGTGAAGGATGTCGTGGCGCGCTCCATCTTCCAGAAGGCCAAGTTGCGCCCGATGGTCGTGCCCGTGGTGATGGAACTGTAGAGCGGCTCGGCAGTGCTGGGCGCACCGCTTGCTCCTTTTCGCAACGCGTCGATCCTGGCGGTTGCCGCGCACCCAGACGATATCGAGAGCTGGTGTGCTGGCACGCTGGCAGTCGCTATCGATGCTGGGGCGACGGTACGCCTGCTGCTCGTCACCTCCGGCGACAAAGGCTCCCGCGACCCGCAGGCGACCCCACAGGCGGTGGCGGCCATGCGTGAGGCGGAAGCAACCGAAGCAGGGCGGCGGCTCGGCCTGGCCGAGGTGGCCTTCCTGCGCTATCCGGATGGCGAGGTGGAGGACACCCGCGAGCTGCGCAGCGCGCTCGTCGCCAGCATTCGACGCTGGCGGCCGGAGGTCGTCTTCACCCACGACCCGGTGCACCCCTACCCGCGCTACACCAGCCACCGCGACCACCGCATCGTCGGGCGCGCGGTGCTGGACGCCATCTACCCTCTGGCGCGCGATGGGCTGTCGTTCCCGGAGCTGCGCGCGACCGGGCTCGCGCCACACGCCGTAGGCGCCGTCTGGCTCTTTGCGAGCGAGCAGCCCAACCGCTGGGTCGATATCAGCGCCGGGTTCGAGCGCAAGCTTGCCGCTCGCCTCGCCCACGTCAGCCAGACAAGCGACCCCGCCGCCCTCCGGCACAGCTGGCGACAGCGCGCGACCGGCATTGGCGCGCAGGCCGGCCTGCCCCTCGCGGAGGCGTTCGCCGTCGTCGAGCTGGACTAAGCACCTCCATCTCCCCCAAACCACTATGCCGCTGCCCAGGCACAGGCAGGACAGCGGTCACCTCCTTTTCACCCGCCCGTCATGCACTTGTCATTCTTGCGTGGATGATTACAGGGTAGCGGCCCGTGGGCGGGCGTCGGGCCGCACGCGCTCGGGGGTAGCCCGTAACCCGGATGACAGGAACCGACGATGACAACATCCAACACCGTGAAAACGGCTGCCCTGCTGGCCGCGCTGACTGGCCTGTTCCTCGTGCTCGGCACCGCCCTGGGGGGCATGAGTGGTGCGATCGTCGCGCTGGTCTTCGCTGCGGCGCTCAACTTCGGGAC
>QEUZ01000353.1 GCA_003577355.1 Chloroflexota bacterium
TGCACCGACCAATACGCCGGAGCCGACCGCTACCCCGACGCCGGATCCCCGTCCACCTGACCAGCAGGTGCAGGTTCCCGACGTTGCGAGCTACTACCACTTGGAGATTTCGTCGGTCAATGTCGATACAGGTGAGGTGCGCGCCTCGGAAGTGGTGGAGATCCGCGAGTTCCGCGGCGAACGGCCGGATCTGCTCTATTTTCAGGTGCTGCCGGCTGCCTATGGCTTCTTCACGCTGGATGCGGCGTGGCTTGCCGGGGTGGAGGTTGCGCCCGAGGCGATCAACGGGGGCTATACCCTGGTGATGCCATTACCCGCCGACCTGGCGACACCGTTCGAGATCGGCTTCGACTTCCGGCTGAGCGTCGGGTACGAGGGGAGCGGCTGGGGCGGCACGGCACGCGATGGCGAGGTGCTGCGGTTGGGGTACTGGTTCCCGGTCATCTCCGACGACCACGGCTTTAGCGAAACGATGGACCCCTCATACACGCGGGTGGCGGATGGGTTCGATGTGCGTGTCAACCATGACCCGGATGTCGTCATCGCCCACACCGGCACGGTCGTCGCGCGTGAGCCGCTGGACGATGGACGGGTGCGGACGGTGATGCAGGCGTCCGGCGTGCGCGACTTCGCGATGACGCTGGCGCGCGGATATCAGGTGGATACTGGGGTGAGCGCGAATGGGGTGACGATCGAGCTGTACTCGCTGGCCTCCAGTGAAGCGCGGTTGTCGGACGCCGATGCGGCCGCGCGGCGGGGGAGCATCATCGCCTGGGCGGCGAATGCCGTCGAGCAACTGTCCTCGTTGGTTGGGCCGTACCCCTACGATACGCTGCGTCTGGCGGATGCCGGCCCCTCGATGCCCGGCGGGGTCGAGTTTCCCCAGCTGATCTACATCAACCCCAACTACGCGCCGCTCGACCGGCTGATCTACCACGAAACGGCCCACATGTGGTTCTACGGGATTATCGGGAACCGCACCCTGCTCGATGGCTGGATCGACGAGGGCGGCGCGGAGTTCTTTGAGCGGGGCTTGCCGACTGGGTTTACCGAACGTCCGGCTGTTCCGAGCGGCGGCTACCTCTACTGGCTCGATTCCAGCTATCTGGAGCTGCCGCCGGTCCCGCGTTCCGCCTGGTATTACGCGATCTACGAACAGGGCGCGAACTTCTATTACGACGTGTTGGAGACGATGGGCTGGGACCCGTTCTGGGCCGCCATGCAGGATATCTACGCCAACCACGCCTTCGGGATCGTCACACCCTGGGACATGCTCACCACCTGGCAGCGCTACAGCAGCGTCGATCTGCGCCCGCTATATCAGGAGTACTTCCGCTACGTCTGGATCGACGCAATCTCCGGCCCGGGGGAATAGCCGTTCCGCGCTGCCCCACCTCAACCCGCAGGCTGCAAGAATGTACCGTTCGGTACACGACAGGCCCACCGGTTGACCCCGATGCTCTCCGACATCACGCCTGAGCTCTGTCGTCGCCCCAGCCCTGATCCCTGGGGGGACGCAGCTGCGATGGGCTGGCATTCGGCTGTGGATGCGGTAGGAGCTGGAGGCGCAGCATCGTGTATTCCGCCCAGGCATTACGCCTCCCGGGCGGCGCGCACAGGCCTGACGTGGGAAGGGGCCGGTGCGAGGGGGACGACAACCGCTCGGCCAAGGGGAGATCCGCCGGGGTGCGTTGCCGTGCGCAGGCATGGCCGCGCTTGGTGCGGATGGCTGAGCATCTTGCTGTGGACGTGTGGAGCAGAGGAACAGGAGTCGCGCGATGAAACGGGGAAGGGACCCTTTTGACTTGTTGCGGGAGGATGTCCTCAGCGGCCGGTTGAGCCGGCGCAGCGCCTTGAAGCGCGCCACGGCCTTGGGGCTGAGTGCGCCGGTGGTTGCTGCGTTGCTGGCTGCCTGCGGTGGCGATGACGACGATGAGACACCGGCAGCGACGCCGACAACCGGCGCTGCCGCCACAACTCCGACAGCGGCGCCTGCAGGGCCAACGTCGACAACTGCCGCTGGAGCGCCCACCGCGACGATGGGTACAGCAGCGACGCCGACAACCCCGATGCAGTCCGGCACGCCGGGCCATGGCCGGGGGGTGGCCGACCTGCTGCGGATTCTGTACTGGCAGGCCCCGACCAACCTGAACCCACACTTTTCGCAAGGCACTAAGGATTCCGCTGCTGCCAGCCTGGTGCTGGAGCCGCTACTGGAGGTCGATGCAGACGGAGTGTTGCAGCCGATTCTCGCGGCGGAAGTCCCCTCGTATGAGAACGGCGGGGTTGCTGTCGACGGCCTGAGCGTCACCTACAAGTTGCGTAGCGATGTCGTCTGGTCCGACGGCACACCGTTCACCGCGGACGATGTGCGTTTCACCTGGGAGTACACCACCAACCCGGACGCTTCCACGACCACTATCGGGACGTACCAGGTGATCCGCGATGTTGAGGTTGTCGACGAGCACACTGTCACACTGCACTTCGCGAACCCGACCCCTGGTTGGTTCACTCCATTTGCAACTGGGTTCGGTGGGCACATCTTGCCGAAGCACCTCTTGCAGGATGCGACGGGCGTGGCTGCGCGTGATGCGCCGTTCAACCTGATGCCGGTCGGCACCGGGCCATACCTCGTGCGCGATTTCAAGCCGGGCGACGTGGTTGTTTACGACCTGAACGAGAACTATCGCGAGCCGGACAAGCCGTACTTCAAACGGGTAGAGCTGAAGGGCGGCGGCGATGCCACCAGCGCGGCGCGCGCTGCGCTACAGTCAGGCGAGGTTGATTGGGCGTGGAACCTGCAGGTGGAAGCAAGTGTCCTGCAAGACATTCAGGCAAGCGGTGATGGCGTCTTGCTGATCAGCCCTGGCACGAGCGTCGAGCAGATCCTGGTGAACTTCGCAGATCCGAATACGGAAGTCGACGGCGCACGTTCGGAGCCATCAACAAACCACCCGTTCTTCAGTGAACGACCGGTCCGCCAGGCGTTGGCGCTGGCCTGCGACCGTGCGACGATCGCGTCGCAGTTCTACGGGCCGACTGGTGAACCGACCGCCAATATCCTCGTCGCGCCGCCGAAGTTCGCGTCAACGAACTTGACCTACACCTTCGATACCGACGCTGCCAATGCGCTGCTTGACAGCGCCGGGTGGGTCCGCGATGGCGACGTGCGCAAGAAGGATGGGGTCGAGATGTCGATCCTCTACCAGACATCGATCAACCCTGTGCGCCAGAAGACGCAGGAGCTGAACAAGCAGAACTTCGAAGCAATCGGGATCAAGACCGAGCTGAAATCGATCGATGCAGGGGTGTACTTCTCCTCAGATGCCGGTAACCCGGACACCGCGTCGCACTTCTATGCCGACCTCGAAATGTTTACCAACGGCCCAACAAGCCCGTACCCGACGAACTATATGCTTGCCTGGCGCTCGTCTGACCCAGCAATCGACCTGGCCCAGAAATCCAACGACTGGTCCGGCACGAACTACAACCGCTGGGTGAATGCGGACTATAACGACCTGTTTGCCCAGGCGCTGGTGGAGCTGGATGCGGACCGGCAGGCCGAGCTGTTCATTGCGATGAACGACCTGGTCGTCAACGAGGTGGCCATGGTGCCGCTTGTCTGGCGCCTCGGCGTGGCGGCACACAATGCCAAGTTGCGTGGCTTCGACAGCATGGGGAACTCCCCATGGACACCAGACGTGCGCAATATCGCCGACTGGTACTTCGAGGAGTAGCACCCTCCTCGCTCGCGTGCAACTACCTTCCTCACACACCTTGAGGCTCCCGGACGACTCCACCGGGGGCCTCGCTGTGTTTTGCGGGCAGCGGTTTCAGGCACAATGCAACCCGGCGCCGTTGCCACGTGAAAGGATCGCCAATGTTGTCGGAACCTGAGCAAGCGGTATTCGCGTGCGCCCTCAGCGCACCGGAGCTGCGAGCGCGTCGCAATGACCTCGCTCGCGACCTGTTCCCGTCGGTCAGCGCGGTGGTCGAGTTGCCCGACGGCTACGCGCTGGAGTTCCCCGGCGAGCGCCACCGGCTGCTGGAACTGGCCGAGCTCGTCGCCTTCGAACGTGAGTGCTGTCCCTTTCTCCGCTTCGAGCTTGACTGTGCCCCGGAGAGCGGCCCCCTGCTCCTCCGCGTGCGCGGACCGCAAGCGGCAAAGGAGTTCATTGCCGCGACGTTCGTGCCGGATGCGCCAGGCTGAGTTGTTGACCGCAGCATATCCATGCCCAGCGTTCACCTCGCACCGTGCGCGGAGAGAGGAACGCGAACGGGCACGACGGTTGTCGTCACCTGCTCGGCATGACAGGTCAACGGAACCCACCC